>JBHPHU010000001.1:0-85133 GCA_042571405.1 Candidatus Omnitrophota bacterium
TTTATCTATGCGGTGAGGTGCTCGAGTATGTTTTTATAATAATTGGCGGAAAGAAATTTGGCGCTTCAAATCTTGCTGTTATTGGCGCTATTATAGGAGGTATAATAGGCGCAGTCGCGGGGAGTTCCGTATTTGGGATAGGACTTTTGCTGGGCACATTTCTCGGAATTTTTCTCGGAGCCTTTCTGGTAGAATTGATTATACAGAAAGATCTGGTGAAGTCTCTTAAGGCCGGGCTTGGAGGCGTAATAGGCAGAGTCGGTTCAATAGTGGCCAAGGTAATAATAGCCATAATCATGTTTTTTGTCGCCTGGCAACGCATAAATCTGGTCTATTGACTTCATTATGTGCATTGCTCTCAAATCATTCAGCTTAAACACCTTATTGCAAAGCTTCTCCTCATCTACCTCTACTGTGCCAGCATCCCTGCCAAGTCGAAGCATTGCTTTTATTTCCTCCTCGGTTACCTTGGGAACTGTTGATTTTTTTCTGACCATTCCTGTTGCCACTATCAACGTCTGTATCAATGGTCTTAAGACCCAGATCACGCCTCTCAGGATCTTTGCGCTTGAAAGAGAGATCTTGACTTTATGATATTCGCCTATAGTCTTAGGTATAACTTCTGATATGACAATAATCAGAAATGTAAGAACTGCCGAAGATATAGCCAGCCATTCATTGCCAAATATTTTCAATGCCTCACGGCCCACAAATATAGCGCCCATAATGTTTACTGAATTATTCAGTACAACAATGGTCGCGATAGCAATATGGATATTCTCTTTTATAAAAAGAAGGTCTTTTGAACCTTTGGTTTTTTTATCAAACAATATCCTGGCCTTTACAAGCGGAAGGCTCAGGATAGCTGCCTCTACCATAGAACAAAGGCCTGATGCAAAAAGTATACCTATGATCAGTATAATGAGTTTCAACATATTCCCTTTAGGATATCAACGCCTAATTTCTCAAATAATTCTTTCAACTTTGCCATTGGCAGGCCCAACACATTAAAATAAGAGCCTTTTATATCGTCAAATATAAATGAGCCTACACCCTCTATTGAAAACCCCCCTGCCTTGTCATATGGCCCGAGTAATTTGAAATACCTTGAAATTTCAGATGGCCTGATTCTTTTTACCTTCACCTCTGATCTTTCATAACCCGTGACCATCTTTTTATTACCAGTATCTATGACGCAAAGTCCTGTATATACAGCAATAGTTTTGCCTGACATTGCCTTTAGCATGCTCTTTGCGTGAGCGGCATTACGCGGTTTACCTATAATGCTTTTTCCCAGCAGAACAACTGTATCTGCGCCTATAATATAACCTGAGCTTTTTATGCTTTGTGCTTTTAGGCAAGCATTTTTTATTGCAACAGCGCTCGGGAGTTTGCCTTTCATGCTTTCCTTGGCAGAGCTTACAATAACCCTGTGCTTAATCCTACATGAGGAGAGTATCTTGGATCTCCGCTTTGAACCCGAAGCTAAAATAATATCCATTTGTATCACCTTATTTAAAGAAAATATAGCCTATGATTTTGTATATGAGCTTGGCTGCTGTGAAATCCGGAGCTACCATGTCTTTTATTGGAGAAAGTTCGACTACATCAAAACCTACTATATTTTTATCTTTTATAATACTGCGTATGTCCTTTAGAAATTCATGCCAGAGCATGCCACCTGGTTCAGGATTGCCTACGGATGGCATAATTGACGGATCAAATACATCCAAATCTATGCTTATATAGACATCGTTGGAAAGGCTGCCTTTTAATTTAAAATCATTCTCCTCTTTGCTTAAGCTCCTCACTCCTTTTTCAACAACTGGCGCTATTTCCGTAAGCCGCCTTGCAACACAGGCATGGCTGTATTTATTGCCATCATAAGAATCCCGCAAATCAGCATGTGCGTCAAAATATAAGACAGATAGATCTTTGTACTTTTTCTTCGCTGCCTTAACAGCTCCTATAGTAACCGCATGCTCCCCGCCCATTACAACAGGAAATTTATTCTGGGTAAAGAGTTCCGAAGCCTTTTTTTCGACCGCGTCAATCATTGCCTCTGAAGTAAGTTCGCCTACTTTGAGCGGGGCCAGGGCATTAATACCGATAGTGTGTGTTTCTTTATTTAATTCATCATCAAAAAACTCCAGATTATCTAATGCGCTAAGTATAGCAGCAGGGCCTTGTTCTGTTCCTTTTCTGTAACTTACAGTCTTACCATATGGAACAGGCAATAGCACGACCTTTGATTTTTCGAATGATGACAGCATGGTTAATCACTCTCCAATACATACTGAAATATAAGCGGCGCTACAATGCTTGCGTCTGACTCTATCACAAACTTAGGTGTATCAATGCCTAGTTTTTCCCATGTAATCTTTTCATTTGGCACTGCTCCGCTATAAGAACCGTACGATGTCGTGCTGTCGCTGATCTGACAAAAATATCCCCAGACCTTGCATTCTGTTCCAAGGTCTTGCCTTATTAGAGGCACTACGCATATTGGAAAATCTCCTGCAATACCTCCGCCTATTTGAAAAAATCCGATTGAATGCTTTCTTGTGTTTTCCAAATACCAATCAATCAAAAAATCCATCTGTTCCAGGCCGCTTTTTATAAAATCCATGTTCTTGAACCTGCCGGCCTTGTATTCCGCGACCACGCCATTTGCCAGAGTAGAATCCTCCCACCCAGGAGTAAAAATAGGTATGTCTTTTTCGCATGCGGCAACTACCCAGCTATCCTTTGGATCAATCTCATAAAATTCTTCTAATTCACCGCTGCGTATAAGCTCATAAAAATATTCGAATGGGAATAGCCGCTCGCCCTGCTTATGTGCTGCCTCCCATATAGGATAAAGCTTGCTGGCTAATCTGCGTATTGCCTCTTCTTCTGGGATGCACGTATCAGTAACTCTATTAAGATGCTTGTTCTTAAGTTCCAGCTCTTCTTGCGATGAGAGTTCTCTATAATTAGGTATTCTTTTGTAATGAGAATGCGCAACCAGGTTAAAAAGATCCTCTTCGAGATTCGCTGCAGTGCAGGATATAGCGTGGATCTTATCCTGCCTTATCATCTCAGCCAGGGAAATCCCTATCTCGCCTGTACTCAAGGCCCCTGCCATAGCAAGAAACATCTTATTGCCCTTTTTAAGATAGTCTACCCAGCCTTGAGCAGCATCTACTATAACAGCAGCATTAAAATGCCTGAAATTCTTCTCAACAAAGTCCTTAACGCTCATATCGACTTAGTATAACACCCTGTTTTTGGATAAACAAGGTAAAAAAAGTATGGTACCTACATCATATAATGGGCCATTGTACAGCTCTATAATGCCTTTGCCTGACTTTCTTATAAAATCTCTAATCAACTGGGCATCAGGATGATTATCCACTCTGCCTACAAAAAATACTGCTTTATCAGTCACGCCTGTTGCGCCGCCTATAAAGCCTGTTTTATAACCTGGTAATTTTACATGATCGGGTCTTACAAATAGCGCGTTTTTCCAAGTCCGCTTAATACCTTTATCTGAAGTAATGATACGTTTTTTGCCAACAGGTATAATCGAACATTTGGCATAACCCTGACTTACTAAGACATGCTTGGCTTTTAAGCTTTTAATATTCTCCTCGATCTTCCCTTTATAATGGATTATGTGTCCATTTATACTACAGGCATTGTAGATGATGTCGTTTGGATATTTTGAAGACGCGATTGGTTTGCCTTTTATGCAGTTATAGCCATTTTGCCTTAAGAGTCCTGCGATCTTTTCCAGGCTCGGCTCGTAAATGACCTTATTACCATGCTTAAAAAGCATCATATCCACATGACCAGCTACAGGTTTTGCAAGCTTTTTATGCAGTGGTACTTCTACAACATGAAAATTCAATCTTTTCAGCTTCTCCTTAGCCTTTTTAGGCATGCGAAGATCAATAATGGCAATATCCTTCCGAACGTCATTTATTTTAATCCCCTTTCCCTGTACGGATGCGTTGTCCGGACACCGCGTCCGTACAGGGCACCTAAAGTACTCTTCTAAAAATATCTTCTCTGTCTTCTTATGTCCTGATATAAGACTAGACAACTCCTTTGGCACATGGACCTCTATGCAAGAGCGATTCGCGACATGTCTATCTTTAATAGATTCGATTATCTTATTCCGCATCTGCCGTGCCCGAACCATTTCCCCAAATGCCGGGTGATATGGGCCTGCGAGCATTGTTTTTCTCGAGCCAAGATCCTTTGAAGGATGAAGACCTATGCGTATGACTTTTACACCTGCGTGCTCAAATATATCAGCAACTTTAGCTGCCTGACTAGTTGCCTCTTCCAATGTAAGAGGTTTGTACTTCATTTTAGCAAGCTCTGTACCTTTTATAACAAGCGTTGGATAGATACGGGTGGTTTCAGGTTTTAATTTGACAAGTTTCTTAGCAGTCTCTATGGATTTTTCAAGTGTATCTCCTGGCAAACCCAGCATTATCTGTACGCCCAGCTTAAGTCCTGCTTTCTTGATACATCTTACCGCATCTTTAATGTCTGCCTTTCTTCTTATTTTCTTTAAAACATCCCTATCCAGCGACTGTATGCCTAATTCAACTAGTCTCCCTCCTTTTTTCTTAAACATCTTCATTGCCTTTGAGCTAACTGATGTCGGATGCGTGGACATGCGAAGAGTATAAGGATAAGCAGCATCAAGATACCTCTCCTGAACTCTCTCAGGTAAAAACGTAAACGTGCCTCCAAAAAACGCAACTTCTACATCTTCATCTTTAGGAATAGTCTTGATACTACGTCTGATTATGGATTTAATTTTCCGAACACTAGGCAATTCCACAGCCCCGGAAATTCTACGCTGATCACAATACACGCACTTATAAGGACATCCTGCGTGGGGAATAAAAATAGGGATGACTTTCATGGGGATATTATATACTGTTTTGCAGATTATTGGAATCCTGAATTATATTGCTACCTTTGGGGTTTATTATTTCATTGTTTAATTCTAACCTTAAAAGAAAGTCTTCAAAAAGTTCCACCCCGATCTTTTTCAATGTTGAATCTTTTGCAATCTCAAAATCGTCTTGATGTTCACCTAATAATGCCTCAAGGTATTTTGTAAACATCTGTGGGCTAAATTTTAAAAATCGCGGTCCGCCATTTTGAATAATCATTCCAATAACAACTGGCTTTCCATCACTGCCAATCTGCACCACTGGACTCCCGGAATCAAGTGGTCTATCAAAAGCACCCCATAATACACACAGATTATCACCCAAATAACTAGAAGAAAAAACACACCCGCTAACCACTTTATCCCAATGGCCTCCCACAAGGAAAGCTAATTCGCTCTTTTTAAAAGCAAATGATATATCAAGAGGTTCATAAGATATATCTTCTCTCATATCTTCTTCTGCCATAATAACAAAACTTAAATCTGGCTCAAGATCGTTTGGCTCAATAAGAAGAGATCCCATGCTAAGAGTATCGCGCTGTGACGGTTTTTGGGACCATCTGTCATTTAAAGGAGGTTCTCTATCAGTTCTGATGGAGACAAGAAGATCTTGAGCAGTTACATGTCTAGGGGTGATTATAAGATAAAAAAGTTTACCGTTTATAATCTTCTTTGAAGCAATAAAACCGCTGGCACCCTTAACACTAAGAACTCCTGATAAAAGCTCATTTCTTTTATTAGAAAGCAATATTTCTTGTTTGATCCTAAAAGGATGCATTGTAAGCAACCACTTGCTGGCATCTATATATTTTTTAACTGCTTCGTCAAATTCAGAATTTTCAAGTCCACAAATATAAGTAACTATATTTATTATCATAAAGGATTTAGTCCTAGCCTTGCACTCACCAGGTAATACCTTCTTATCAATATTACCACATTGTTCGCTTTTATTCATCTGCAGCTTAAACTCAAATAAAGGCTTGAATGTTTGAATTGAAGAATCCGGCAGGATCCTATCCAGAGATACTTTTGCAACATCATATGCATTAAGAGCTCGGACAAAAAATGCCAGCTTAAGAAGCCTTTCTTTAATCTCATCCGAGCTGCGATTAAAATTAGATAAAAGAACATCTTCGAATGTTTGTCCTATGTAATGTTCGCTCATCCCTGTTTCCTTGAAAGCATTGATAAGAGACAGAATTGCATAATTTGCATCCTGCCACTTCTTAGAAACCTCTCCAAGACTTAAGTTATAATAGTCATTAAATAACACTGAGTATTTTATAGACTTCACCCGACCAGCTGACATGCCTGCTTGTATCCATGTATTAGCCAAACTGTCAAATAATGTGTTGCGGTTAAATTCAATACGAGAATTTTTGCTTCCATATATCTGCCCAGCGCTACAATACTGTGATAATGCAGAAGAAGACAATAAGATCTGCGTAAGAGAAATGCAACAAAAAAACAACACCCCATGCCAGAAAAATTTCTTTATACTAGTATTTGACGATACAGTATCGTAACAACTCTCTTCAATCCTATTAATCTTATCTGTATCCTGAAAAGCAGAATATGTCCTTAACGTATCTCTACGAACAGGATGAGAGTAAACACCTGTAGAGTACACACAGAAACACAAAACAGTTATCAATGTCACAATCTTCAAGTTGTAATGTTTTTCAAACTTTAACATAATCCAGGTAAAAAAATGACCTTGTTTCCGGCCTTATATTTGTATATTGCTACTATATCGATTAGCAGAGAGTTATTTTTTTAACCTCTTTAAATATTTTAGATCCTCGAGGTCTTTTGTTCTGTGTGCAGCTTGTTTCATCTTTATTAAATCGCCTAACGAAGGAAAATTAACAAAGGTATCCCCGTATTTTGCCCTGACTTTATTTTTCCATACCCTTTCAAAAGTTATACCTTTAACAAAAGGGTGTATGTCGGTTTCCACTGCATATTGGCGGATAAGCAGTTTTTTCTTAAGCAGGTCTTTAATTTTTATATCGCTAACATCATATCCAAATACCTTTAAAGCTAACCATGTCCTTTTAGCATTTGCCTCGGTTGGTTCTATGAAAATATCTATATCCAGAGTCGACCTGGCATACCCATGGACAGGAAACGCGGTTGCGCCTATTACCACAAATTTAACCTTATGTCCTTTTAATAATTTGAGAAGGCCTTCTGTGTCCACTTTTCCTTAAAAGTTCGAGCATCTCTTCTGTCTTTTTGAACATTAAATTAAATCTCTCTTTGACTGAAAGAGATTTAAGAAACCTGAGCTCGAATTCTATCTCTTTTTTTGAGCTATGGTTAGTTAATTTCAGCACATTCTTCATATACATTTTAATTATACCACATAAGATAAGATTTGGCAAGAAAATTTGTAATTTACTGGAAATAAATAAGTTAGGACTATTTTTTATTATAGAATATAAGTGTAACCAAGAGCACTATGCTGAACATAAAAAGATTGGCTATGGCAAAGACCTTCCAGACTAAAAAATCACTCTTTAGCCCGGAAGGGAACATTGCTAAAAGACATAGCCATATTCCTATGGCCCATAAAAGACTGATGTCATTTGAGGAACGGCGTTGTATTATACGCATAATAAGCGGAATGTTCCATAAAGGCATGACTATTGAGGCTATTAATGCTATTTTGTCTATCATTATTCGACTCTTTAGGCTCTAGGCTGTAGGCTGTAGGTATATTTTGCCTTCAGCCTAGAGCCTTCAACCTTGAGCGTTTTTATGCTTTTCCAGCGCTGCCTAGCACGTGTTCGTTTTTGTGCTTGTACATCTTTACTAGTTCTGTGCGCGCAGGTCCGAGGTATTTGCGAGGGTCAAACTCTTTTGGAGAATTCGCGAAAACCTCTCTTATCTTTGCTGTTACCACAAGTCTGCCGTCACTGTCTATATTGATCTTACATACCGCGGAATGAGTGGCTTTTCTTAGCTGGTCTTCAGGGACACCTGCTGTGTTTTCGAGTTTTCCACCGTATTTATTAATAAGATCCACATACTCCTTAGGAACTGAACTTGAACCGTGCAGAACAATAGGAAATCCCTGTATCTTCTTCTCGATTTCCTCTAATATGTCAAACCTTAAAGGCGGAACACTTTCACCCGGTTTAAGTTTAAACTTATACGCGCCATGCGAAGTACCTATAGAAATAGCAAGTGAATCTACGCCTGTCTTTTTAAGAAATTCCTGTACTTCTTCCGGATGAGTATAATGCGATGTTTCATGGCTCACATCATCTTCTATGCCGGCTAAAACTCCAAGCTCACCTTCTACTGTAACGTCATATTTGTGGGCATATTCTACTACTTTCTTGGTAAGGGCCGCGTTTTCTTCAAGAGACTTGCTTGAACCATCTATCATAACTGAAGAAAAACCTGACTCTATGCACGAAACGCAAAGCTCATACGTATCACCATGATCCAAATGAAGCGCAACAGGTATATTAGACCCAGCGTCTTTTATTATCTCCATGGCTCCCATTGCCATATGCCGCAGCAGGATCTGGTTCGCGTATTTTCTCGCGCCTGAGGAAACCTGCAGTATTACAGGAGACTTTGACTCTATGCACGCGGTTATTATGGCCTGTAGCTGCTCCATATTGTTGAAATTATACGCTGGCACAGCATATTTACCTGCCATTGCCTTCTTAAACATCTCTCTTGTGTTGACAAGTCCTAACTTTTTGTATGATACAGCCATCTCAAACCTCCCTTTATTTTTGAAAGATATTATAACACTGAATATATAATTGTAAATAAATACTTTATTTTTCCTAATATCTATGTTATTATATGCTTCACCATGAAAATAGATAAATCTAAACAAAAAGGCAAGTCATATTACAGAAAACTCAAGGAAAGGTTTGCTCTGGAAAAACAGCTTTTCCAGAACCTTCTTGATAATCTCCCCGACGCTATCTACTTTAAAGACGCTGACAATAAGCTGGTAAGGGTAAACCGTTTTTACGCAAATGGCTTTAAGATGACTCCTGAAGAAATAATAGGCAAAACTGATTTCGACTTCTTTCCAAAAGAACAAGCCCAAAAGATGTTTGAAGACGACATGCAAGTCTTAAAAACAGGGACCCCCATAATCGGTAAAATTGAAAGGACACTCCTTCCAAATGGAACCTATAATTGCGTAACAACCACTAAGATACCTATACTAAATAAAAAAAATAAAATTATTGGGACTATGGGCATAACCCGTGACATAACTGAATATGACCGGACAGAAAAAAATAGGCTTGATATGGTAATGAGCTCTCTAAAAGTCCTGGACAGAGTATTGGAGGCAAAGGACCCTTATACCTTTGGGCACACGCGGCGCGTATCAATAATAGCAGAAAAGATCGCCAAGGCAATTGGATGGGATGAAAACAGAGTATTGGAATTAAGGCTATCTGCTGAGCTGCATGATATAGGAAAGATCCTGATTCCCCTGGAGATATTGAATAAACCTGGCAAACTTTCTATTCTGGAGCTCAAGATGGTCCAGGAACACGTTGAAAAGTGTTATTTTATGCTTAAGAGCCATACATTCCCTTTTCCTCTGCCAGAGGCTATATACCAGCATCATGAAAGACTTGATGGGAACGGTTATCCGCGTGGACTATCAGGAGACAAGATAATTCCTGAAGCAAGAATCCTGGCTATCGCTGACGTCCTGGAAGCAATGACATTTCACAGACCCTACAGGGCTGCGTTGGGACTGAAAAAAGCTATGAAGGAATTAAAAGATAATTCAGGCTCTAAATATGACACTGATATAGTGAATGCCGCGATGAAGATCCTGGAAGAGAATAACTACGAGCCCTTCTGGCTAAGCCAAGAAACCGCATATTAACCCCTTCCTTAAAAATGAAAAGCAACGTCTATTTTATAAGAACAGGTGATATAAAAAATAGAGCTGCTTCCCTATTAAAGCTCCTCCAAGCGATAGATCCTTTCTCATCATACAAAAAAGATGAATTTATCCCTATCAAACTTACAATAGGCGATACTAAATGCGTCTACCATGCCAGTCCTGAACTGGTAAAAACAATAATAAACCAAATAAAGAATAAAAAGGCAAAACCATTTCTCTTTGACACAAACGTAATATATAAAGGTTCGCGGCTCAATGCTGTAGACCATCTCACGCTAGCACAAAACAAAGGATTCTCTCATTCCAGAGTAGGCGCGCCATTTGTAATAGCAGATGGTTTGTTTGGCCAGGACGGAAACGAATATGACATTGATTCAGAATATATAAAAAAGATAAAAATCCCTTCTTTTATAGGTATGTTGGATAACCTTGTAGTGCTATCACATGTTACATGTCATGTATTAGCGGGGTATGCAGGGGCATTAAAAAACGTCGCCATGGGTATGGTGTGTAAGCCTACAAAACAGGTGCAGCACTCTTCCCTTAAGCCGCATGTGATAGAAGAAAAATGCATATCATGCGGATGCTGCATAGATATATGCCCGGTAGATGCAATATCATTTTCAGAAAACAAGAAAGCAATGATAGACCAAACCAAGTGCGTTGGATGCGGGGAATGCCTTTGCGCATGTAAATTTGACGCGGTCTTTATAAACTGGGATGAAGACGCGGATGTATTTTCAAAAAGAATTGCTGAGGTAGCCGCGTTTATATTGCAAAAATTTAAAAACAGCTTTTTCATAAACCTTGCCTTTGACGTAACAAAAGAATGCGATTGCATATCCACGAAGAATGAAAAGATCGTATGCAAAGACATAGGTATCCTTGCTTCAAAAGACATAATAGCGCTTGAAAAAGCGACCCTGGACCTCGTCAATAAAAACGAGGATGTGATCTTAAAAGAGCGATCCAGGAATTCGCACAAGATAGCCCTTGAAGGCGCGCACAAAAAAGGCCTGGGTAATCTAGAATATAATCTCATTGATTTATAATATGGACTTTTTATTATTTAAATTCGAATCTCGAAATACGAAATCCGAAACAAATTCGAAATACAAAATTCAAATACTTTAAATAATGTGTTTTGAATTTTTGATTTAGAATTTATGATTTGTTTCGAATTTCGATATTCGGATTTCGGATTTATATATATTATCAAGTTGACTTATGACAACATTTCAAAAATTATTCGGGATAAAAGATTCGGAGATCAAGAATACATGTATACTGCTGCCTCTTGTGCAAAAAAATGTCCTGAAGTGGTTAGATGTAAAGAATTTATCGAAAGGTAAGCTCTACAGCTCGGGAAACAGCAAAGACTTCACAGCAATACACACTGGCATGGGACCTGCATTATCAGGGGACGCAGTTTTATATCTAGAGAAAACTCCCTGCAAAAATATTATAGTCTTTGGTTCCTGCGGCCTGATAAAAGAAGAAAAAGATCTGACTATAGGTAGCCTTGTTGCGCCTGATAAATGCTATTGCATGGAAAGTTTCACTGATATGCTATTACATGAGAAAAAAGAATACGGCCTCTTTTGTCCTGACAAGACACTCCTTGAAAAACTACCGGAGGCAAAAAAAGTGACCTGCGCTACGCTCGGCTCCCTGAAACTCGAAGAAAAATACAGGGATTCATTTGAACAAAAAGGGATCCAGGTAGTTGATATGGAGGTCAGCGCTATATTTTCCGCGGCGAGCCACATCAAAAAAAAGGCCGCGGCGCTATTTTATATCACTGATATAATAAACAAAAAACCTTTTTATGAAAACTTGGGGACCGCAGACAGATCAGCACTTGTTTCCTCGATAAAATACGCGTCTAATATCCTATGCGATCTTATAAAAAAGAATCTGCGAGACTAAAAAAATCCAGAAAGCTGGTTACCTGCCTTAAAACAAATAAAAAACAGGAAATAATAAGGCTTCTCTACGAGATATCAAAAAGAGAAAATATAGAGCCCGATAATATAGTAAAAAAAATAGACCTTAAAAACTTTGACCGCATAAAAAAAGATCTATTGAAAAGAAGATTTCCTCGAGCGCATCCATCCCCATTTAAGGTCCATCTCCCTAAAATAAAACTGACTACTGATTCAATACAAAATACTAAAAAGCTGGAATTCTATCCAAAAAAAATATTTATAGAAAAATCCGCAAAGGCCTCTGCCATGGCGCAGAGATTTAAAAAATCCTTTCCCAAGGCCAAATCTACAGAGATTAAATCCCTGAAGGATTATCTTAAGGAAAATAGACGCCTTACGATCCCTGATTATAACAAAAGAAAAGATACCGTCTTTATAACTTATGAAAACTACGATTTCTTTAAAAAATGTCCCTGCACAAAAAAGGCGATCGGATGCGGCTACCATATATTTAACCTGAGCTTTGGCTGCCTGTTCGACTGCACTTACTGCTATCTTCAGGAATATACTAATAGCCCCGGCCTTATATTTCCAGCAAATATTGATAAATTCTTCAAAAACTTTTCCTTGTATAAAAAACCTGGCATGCGCATAGGAACAGGCGAGTTCTCAGATTCCCTAATGCTCGACCACATAACAGAATATTCCATTCCTATAATAGAATTTTTCAAAAAACATAAAGATGTAACATTCGAATTTAAGACAAAAAGTGTAAATATAGATAATCTCTTGAAAACAAAGCATGCCGGTAATATAGTAGTTGCCTGGTCTTTAAACCCGCAGAAAATCATTGATGAGAATGAATTTTTTACGCCTTCGCTTACAGAACGCCTAGATGCGGCTAAAAAATGCGTCGAGGCAGGCTACAAGGCCTCTTGCCATTTTGATCCAGTAGTGTATTCCAGGGGCTGGGAAAAAGAATACAAAAAAGTAATAGAAATGCTTTTTGATACGATAAAACCGAAAGACATAGCATGGATAAGCATAGGCACGCTAAGATTTAATCCAAAGGTAAAACAAACTATTGAGGCGCGCTTCCCTGCTAACAAGATTCTTAACGAAGAATTGATCCTGGATTTTGACAATAAACTAAGATACCCTTACAGCATACGGCAAGAGGTCTATGATAGTATGCTAAAAACGCTTCACAGTCATTCTAAAAAACTTTCGATATATCTCTGCATGGAAAATAGTTCTATGTGGCGGGAATTAAAACTAAGACCGACTAGACTTTTCCGGTAAAACTTTTATTGCCCGCTCAGGCCTTGCAGGGCATTTGTTTTGGCAGATTCCGCAGCCTATACATAAATCCGGGTCAACACTGGGTTTTAATACTATATCATCTATTACCTTGATGGCTTTATTGGGCACAGGGCAATGCTCTTCGCATACGATACATTGCATATTCTTAGACCAGGCAATGCATTTTGAACGGTCTACCTTTGCTATGCCAAGTCTTGTTCTTTTTTTCTCTTCCACACTTAACTTTGGTATAGCGCCTGTTGGGCAGACATTTCCACAAAGAGTACAGGTATATTCGCAATAGCCTATCTCCGGCACAAGATGCGGAGTCCACATACCCTGCAGGCCTGATTCAAAAATAGCTGGCTGGAGTCCATTGGTTACACAGACTCTCATGCAATTGCCGCAGCGTATACAACGATCCAAAAACTCTCCTTCTTTCAATGCAGCAGGCGGCCTGATCACCTTTTGCGCTATTAAACGCGTCTTATTTCTAAATCCAAGAGACAAAGAAGAGGCAAGCATCAAGAATAAAAACTCACGACGCGATATATTGCCTTTTTCCCCATTCCGACCTCGTAGGTCGACCTCGTAGGTCGACCTACGAGGTCGGAATGGTAATTGTAAGGTAAATCTGGTTCCTTGTACCGGGCAATCATATATGCAGTCCATACAAAGTATGCATTCGCCCTTTACATAGCTTAAATCCTTGTTTATAGCTCCCATCCTGCAGTCTTCTTTGCACTTAAGACAATTCGTACATTTTTCAACTACCCGCCCCAGTGGAGAAAATCTGGCCAGTAAAGAATATATTGCGCCCAAAGGACAGATTGCGCGGCACCAAAACCTTTTTGCTATTAAAACTGATGAACATACTAAAACAAAAAATATCAAGATTATACCTGAATGAGAAAAATAGTAGGTGTTTATTCCGAGGACTGAAGATTTTAGTAAACGATAAAAATCATACAACGGGGTATAGTAATCTGCCTTTATTATAAAAAATCTAAGTACTCTATCAAGGCCAGAAGTAACGCCCGGGATAAGATTCAGGGAGACAAACCTTGCTGTAATCACTATTGGATCGAAGATCCAGGCAATCTGGATTCCCAAAAAAGAAAATATAGCAATAGCGCCAAGGATATAAAATTTTATAGAGTACGGGATTTTATTCTGCTTTTTTTTCTGGCTTCCACACAGATCTATAACAGTACCCAGAGGACAAATCCAACCGCAGAAAAACCTACCAATGCCCAATGTCAATAGCATCATAATAACCGCAAATATTATTCCAGGCAGCATTATGCGTTCGCTTATGGAGGTAAATATCATTATCAAGGGATTGATTTTAAAGAATACATCTAGATATGTCGCGGACCAAAGGATATATACGAATAATGTGAGAAATAAAAATTGGGAGGATCTTCTAAGAATGACTAATTTTTTCATGTTTCTAATTTAAATATATCCGCCTTGCTGGTGTCGAACTTTCCGAAACCGCGATTTTTTGCTTCCTGGATATAATTAACAGATAAAGGGTCACGCCCTACCAGCTCTGCCGCATAAGTATCAGCCAGGGTCGGATCTGTGCCAACTATTAATGTCTTGTAATCTTCCACATCTTTAAGGTTTCCGCCCCTCGGCCCATTTCTGATAAGAACCCTATAGGCATCTATTACTGTTAAATCTGGTTTTATAAAATCAGTGAGATCCACGAGCTTAACTCCTATATTATCATGAATCGTGGCCCTGTCTCCGCCGCAGACACCCATGAGATTCTTCATCGAGAGAGTCAGTCCTGTAAGGGCATGATCCTTTAGAATAGGTACATTTATAAACGTGTCGCACTCCAGCACATCCCTATAAATCGGCCAACCATCCATAGGGCTTTTATAAGAAAATTTCGCCTTTATATAATTCCACTCATCAGTAAAATATACATTTGCGCCTTTATCTCTTGCCGCGGCAGCTATGCCGCTATTTTCATAGCAAAGCTTTGAGTCATTGCAAGACCTTTCAAATACATTTACCCTTTTTGCGCCTGCTTTAAAACAGAGTTCAACTAGCGCGGCAACTACCATGGGGTTCGTGTTGCCCGCATACTCCGGGGCCCTGTCCCATGCCATATTTGGCTTAATAATAACTTTATCCCCTCTTTTAACAAACTTCTCCATCCCGCCAATACCTTCAATCGCCTTAACAGTCATTAAATAAGGATCTTCC
The DNA here is from genome assembly GCA_042571405.1 of Candidatus Omnitrophota bacterium. Classification (GTDB taxonomy): domain Bacteria; phylum Omnitrophota; class Gorgyraeia; order Gorgyraeales; family Gorgyraeaceae; genus Gorgyraea. The sequence goes on from JBHPHU010000001.1 coordinate 15,314, forward strand.
CCTCTCGCAACGACAAGATCATGATTTGTGGAAATATTCTTACCTGTCCTGGCATTCGAAGCCTTGGCTTGTCTCGGGAATATCCCTCCAAACAACATGCCTCCCAGGCCAACAAGAGCTAATTTTATAAACTCCTTACGGGATATCTTTTTTCTAAATAAGCTGTTCAGCGATCCGTTCATGACATCTCCTTATTCACGTTTTTGCAATATGAGTTTTTTGTCCACAGTGTCTATCTGAAAATTAAACCTGTTCAAAAATGACATACCCAGAAGGCCGTCTTCAATACTATCCTCAGCGTCCAGCAGGACAATTGCGCCGACATCCCTGGCCTCAATATCCTGCACTCTTACACTATCTAAAATAATATACCGCGCATCTATCTTACGGCCATCAGCTACCTGCACTTCAACCATGTTTTTGTCATTGCTCGACCTGGTTTTTATTCCCAATTTCTTTGCTATAGGACTCGAGAGCACCAAGGTAGACGCGCCAGTATCCAACAAAAGCGACGCCTTGACCTTTTCATTCAACATTGCTTCCACGATTATATGATCTTTCCTGTTAGAAAACTCGACCTCTTTGGGCTCAAATTCCTCCCTGCGATTAGCTTCCTCTAATTCATGCTCCCTTTTTACTCTCTCCTCTTCCTCTGTTTTCTTCCGTCTTTCCCATTCTTTGCGTATAGCCCCGGATTCAACAGGATCCGATCTCTTTATGCTATCTATCTCATGCTTACTAAATTTAATTGTCCCAAATCCAACATCCAGTTCAACAATCTTTTCGTTTTCCTTTTTTATCAATCCATCCATATTGCGGCCATTCTTGAGATACACAGTATCAGCAATGGACTCTGAAATAAGACCGAAAAATAAAAAGGAAATGAATATTAAGATTTTAAGATTCATATATCTATAAATAGAATATCACGAAGCCTCGAATTAGCAAGTTGATTTTAATTTCCCAGCATGATAACATAGTAGATGTGAAAAATGAGGAGGATTATCATGGAGTTTTTTGAAGTAGTAAAACAAAGAAAAAGCGTAAGGGAATTTTCTGAAAAGATTGTTGAAAAAGAGTTTCTCGAAAAGATAATAGACGCGGGAAGAGTCGCGGCCACAGCAAGAAATGAGCAGCCGTGGGAATTTATCATAACGTCTGATAAAAATATCCTCAATAAGATCTGTGACATGTGCCCGAATGGCCCTTTTATTAAGGGCGCGCCGCATTTGATAGCGGTCTTCTCAAAAGATACAAAATATTATCTTGAAGACTGCTCTGCTGCCACGCAAAACATGCTCCTGGCAATAGAAGCGCTTGGCCTGGGCGGATGCTGGGTCGCGGGAGACAAAAAAGATTATACAGGGGAAATAATAAAAATATTCAATGTACCCGAAAATCATAAGCTGGTAAGCATGATATCCGTTGGATACCCGAAAACCCCTAAAGAACCAAAAGCAAAAAGAAACACCAAAGAAGTCCTTCACTGGGAGAAATGGTAACATGACAAATAATCCATTGTGGAAATTCCTGGATGACACAGGCACTTTTGTTGCGAAAAATCCGCACGAGGTAAGCAGGCTCTATTTTCCGCTTGCGAATGAAAAAGGCTTGCTCTCTTCCATAACCCCTACACTTCACGGAGACATAAAGACAGGCCAGAATACATTCCTCACGCCGCCTGTTTCCACTGAAGATTTGAGCAATTCAAGATATGGCCGTAACTTCTGGCTTTATATCAAAGGCCATGGCGCATGGTCAGCTGCTTCAGGTGAAGTAGATAAATCCCTGATAGAAGCAGGCATGCTGTGGCATAAGGTTATTCGCTCTAATAAAAAAATAGGCCTGAAAGCGGCTTTCACTAATTTTATCCCTGCAGACAAACTCGCAGTAGAAATAATGTCTGTAGAGCTCACAAATATATCCTCTAAAAAACTTACTATCACCTCGACAGCTGCCATACCTATATATGCACGCTCAGCAGACAGATTACGCGACCACAGGCACGTAAGCGCGCTTTTTAACCGCGTCAGACTGCACAAAAACGGTATTATCGTAAAACCAGCTATGGTATTTGACGAACAGGGGCATAAAATCAACTCTACATCTTATTTTGTACTTGGCTGTGATGAAAATGGTAATGCTCCTGATAGCTCTATTCCTACTATTTCTCAATTTACAGGCGAAGGTGGAAATCTTGATAAACCCAAAGCTGTACTAGACCCTGTACGGACGCGGTGTCCGGACAACGCGTCCGTACAGGGAAAAGAAACAATGGGTGCAATAGGATTTAAAACCGTTACACTCCTGCCAGGAAGATCTAAGAGATACATCATCGTAATAGGCATAACTCAAGAAGAAAAACCTGAAGCCATATTCAGTAAATTCAATTCGCGCAAAAAAATAGATGCCGCGCTTTTAGCAAACAAAGAATTCTGGCTCAAAAATACAAGCTCGATAAGCTCTTCTACGGGAAATAAAGACTTTGACAGATGGTTTAGATGGGTAATGCTCCAGCCTATATTGCGTAAGATTTTCGGATGCTCCTTTCTCCCTGATTTTGACTATGGTAAAGGCGGCAGAGGCTGGCGGGACCTTTGGCAGGATTGTCTTACGCTGCTTCTAATAAATCCAGGCCAGGCCCGCGATATGCTCATTAATAATTTTGGAGGCTGCCGGCCGGATGGTTCGAATGCCACTATAATAGGAAAAAAGCAGGGCGAGTTCATTCCTGACAGGAATGATCTAAGGCGTGTGTGGATGGACCATGGAATGTGGCCATTTATGACCATTAATCTATATATAAATCAAACAGGAGATACAAATATCCTCTTTAAAAAAGCGCCGTTTTTTGAAAGTAAAAAAATAGCTGATGTTTTAAATCATATACTGCGCCAGCATGAAAGACCCTTTACAAAGATCGGTAAACATGGGAATTTCCTGCTCGAAGGCGCGGACTGGAATGACGGACTTGATATGGCATCTCAACGCGGCGAAAGCGTAGCCTTTACAGCTGCGTATGCGGGTAATTTATATGCGCTTGGAGATTTACTGGAAAAGATAGGGTATAAAAAACAAACTATAAATGAACTTCGAAGAAAGGCTGATAAACTCGTCAATAACATACGCAAAAACGAATGGATAAAAACAAAATCCGGCTACAGTTTTTTTAATGGTTACTATGACAATAAAGGAAAACGCGTTGAGGGAAATAAAAGAATGACCTTAACCGGCCAGGTCTTTCCTATCATGAGTGGTGTTGCAACAGATAAGCAAATCAAAGAGATATACAGAAGCGCAAAAAAATATCTCTGGGATAAAAAATTAGGAGGATTCAGGCTAAATACTGACTTTGGAGGAGTTTATCCTGATCTCGGCAGGGCATTTGGGTTTGCATATGGCGAAAAAGAAAACGGCTCTTTCTTCAGCCACATGAATGTAATGTTTGCCTATGCGCTTTATAAAAGAGGGTTTGCAAAACAGGGTTTTGAAGTCTTAAATTCTATTTACAAGATGTGCATGAATACAAGCATAAGCAAGATCTATCCAGGCCTTCCTGAATATTTCAATTCTGAGGGGCGAGGCATGTATCATTATCTTACCGGCTCTGCAAGCTGGTTTGCGCTTACCATGCTTACTCAGGTATTTGGGATCCGGGGGAATATGGGAGACCTTTTAATTGACCCGAAACTCACAAAAGAACAATTCGTAAAATCCACAAAGATCTCAATCGATACAAATTTCGCTGGAAGAAAAATAAAGACTACCTACATCAATCCTAGAAAGCTAGATTATGGAAAGTATAAAATAGGAAAGATTGTCATTAATGAAAAGATTACGACAAAACCACTAATAAAAAGAGAAGAACTTCTAAAAATTACTTCGAAAAATTTCCCCAACGCAATCAACGTTTATCTAAATTAAATCTCCTTATTTCATCTAACTTTCTTCTTCCTCTTTCCTGCTGCGGCACTTCTTCGGGATAGCCTACGCTTATTATAATATCTATCTTTTTTCTTTTTGGTATATTTAGAATATTTTTCACTTTCTTCTCATCAAACCATCCAAGCCAGCACGTGCCTAAACCCTCTTCGACAGCTTGTAAAATAAAATGCTCACACGCTATAGCTACGTCAACAAGACTAAACTGTATGCCTCTAAAATAACCGCCAACGCGAGCAGTATATCTGGATCTCTCTGTAACTACTGCGATGAGAGCAGACGCTTTACTGGCAAAACTATTCATTGAATAAACCCCTGAAAAAGCAGCACTGCAAACTTTGTTTTTGAGGGCTTCGTCATCAACTACAATAAAAGACCAGGGCTGGGAATTACAAGCGGAAGGCGCAAGACGCGCTGCTTCAAGACAATGCTCCATAGTTTCTCTGGGCACAGGCCTTGAAGAATATTTCCTTACACTCTTCCTTTTCTTTACAAGCTCTAAAAATTTCATATAACGATCTAAGGTTACACTTCTAACATTGTAAAAAGTGTCAACTTATGGGATAAATGTGGCTTTTTTGATATAGTCTGGTAGGTTACTGAGTCCTTTGTCCGCTATTTCCTTTAATATAGGCGCGACCTGAGTGCTATATCTGCTGGAAATGCCTACGGGATCAAGGCCTGGCCAACCCCAGCAAGAGCTATGCATCACGCCATTCACCTCATATGAGATATTGTCTATATATGTAGGGTGCATTGTTTCTATAGGCGACTGCCCAGGTGGATTTGAAACTAAATCCAATATTAAGGCGCCTTTTTTAAAAAGCTTCAGCATTTCTCTGGTAACAAGGAGTTCCTTGCCGCGTTTTTCCATTGGCCAGTTTATTGCATTAACTAAAATATCTGTGCCAGGGATATGCTTTTGCATCTCTTTAAAATCTTTTTTGTTCAAGACCTCGACATTGGCAAATCTTCTGGCAGCGCACTGTATGGCGCCCAATGCAAGATTGCCATATCCCATAACTTTGACAACACATTCCTCTGTATTTTTACCCCACAATTCAAATCCCTTTTCCATGGCAATATAACCCGTTTCATGTAACGCCTCTATCTTGCGATCCCCGAATAAATCCCTTATTTCCTCCATTGCAATCCCTGTTATTTTATATTTCGCCAGCCATTCTCTTATTTCAGGGCAACCTGGTAAATGCAGCATGCTCATTATAGCAGAACCCGAGCGCATCATTTTAAGCTCTTCTTCTCTAGGTTGTCTAAGACGCAAGACTAATGAACTAGAATAGATTTGTTTAGCATCGGCCATCTTCGCGCCGATCTTTTCATAAGCGCTATCTTCTATGCCTATGCCTTCACCTGCCCCTCTTTCAACAAATACATTATGGCTATGCGCAATCTCTCCTAATTCATCCGGCCTCAATATTACCCGTTTTTCCACTGGCCTATTTTCAGCTGCTATTCCTATATCCATTTATCACTCCACATCCGCATAAAAGAATTTTTTGCCTTCAAAATTTTTAAATATATATCTCTTGCCTTTATGTTTGATAATATATTTTGGAAGCAAGGGCGTCTTGCCTCCTCCATGCTTTAAGTCAACTATAAGATGCGGGATCGCCAAACCAGAGGTATATCCTATTAACTCCCGCATGATTTTTTTGGCCTTGCGTATGCTGACACGAAAATGATACGTACCCTTAACCGCGTCAGCAAGATAAAGATAATATGGCCTTACCCTTATCATCAGGAGTTCTTCGAATAGCCTTTTTAGCGTCTTTGCGTCATCATTTACTCCTCGCATAAGAACTGTCTGATTCCCCATGACAACACCCGCATCAGCCAGCATATTGCATGCTTTTCGACTTTCCCTGGTTATCTCATAATAATGATTGAAATGCGTATTGAGATAAATAGGCTGGTATTTTTTAATGATACCGCACAGCTTAGGCGTTATCCTCTGCGGTAAAACGCATGGAGTACGGCTGTCTATCCTGATAATCTGCACGTGCTTTATTTTCTTCAGCTCCTTCAGGTAATGCTCGATCATATCATCCGGTATGAGCAGCGGGTCTCCTCCTGATATAATAACATCCCTTATGTACTTACGTTTTTGTATATACTTCAGAGCTTTTTTGAAATTTTCTTTTTTTGAAATCTTATCCTTAAGGCCCACTTTTCTCTTCCTGGTGCAGAAACGACAATATCCAGCGCACATATTGGACACCACCACAAGCACGCGATCCCTGTATCTATGGACCAAACCTTCGAAAGGTGTATACTTCTCTTCCATAAGAGGATCTTTTCTGCCAAGCTTCTGAATAATCTCTATTGTGTCAGGTATGCACTGCTTCCATATAGGCCCGCCATGTCTTCTTATAAGGCTGAGATAATATGGATTTATTCCAAGAGTATATTTTTTAGAGACTCTATTTACCTTTTTTTTGTTTATCTTTACATGCTTACTGAGTGTCTCGACATCAGTTATGGTATTAGAAAGAATCTTCTGCCATTTTTCCATGGATCTTCCTTCTCTCGGATTTTTTAAGATAAGATCTTTTCTAGCTGATTAAGATTTATAAACGTACCGTATTTTTTAAGAAGAGTTAATTTTTCTTCTGTCTCTTTTATTTTTTCTTTGGACTCATATTCATAGGTATGGCCAAGTACGGAAACCACTATATTGCTTTTATTGTCCACAGATTTACCCTTTAAATCAAGTGCTATTTTTTCTAACTCTGCCATGTCAGATTTTTCAAAATAGAGGTATTTGCGCTTTGAAACGCCGACAGGTATCTCCCAAACTTTGGAATTTCCAGGTTTACAATGATTATCATAGCTCATTCTATACTGCTGTCTGGGCGCGCCTCTCCAATCAGCTATTAAAATATCGCCGTGTTTCAAAAATCTTTCGGGTTCGCATGAAAAATCAAAATAAATCTCATTCTGTTCCAGAATTCTTACAATCTTGCTTGAAAATCCCAAAAATCCGCTCCTGTAACACCTGGTGTCCAGACCAGCCTTCCTAAATGCCTGGGCCCGCTTGCCAATCACCTTCTCCATCCGAGAGCCATCATGGTAATAATAATCTCTGTAAGAATCATCTTCGTGACAGTGAAGCCCTGTATCTCCGCCAAATCTTACAAGTTCCTTCCAAAGCTTACAAAATGGCTTCTCAAGAAAAAAATCCCGGCATAGGGGCGAAGTGTGAACAAAATGTATAAATCGGCCCTGTAGCACACGACTGGCAAGCTCTATCTCACGCTGGACAAGCTCCAACAAAACCTCTTCCTTAGGCAATCGCTCACGATCACTCAATTTAAGATCAAAATATTCCCCCCAATCCCCATCTATAGTATATATAAAATACAACATACCTATATTCTAACTGAATATCCTTCTTTGTTCAAGGTTAATACCTAAAACTCTCGCTCGTCTTTTTGAGCTCACAGGCTGGGGCCTTCGGCACTGGAGAGATTTTGCCGTCCGCTACGGTTTACAACTCGTTTCTCGACCACGCTATCGCCTGGATTTCCTGGCCCGAAACTCCCTGTAAATCCTTGCGGACTTTTGCCAAAATCTTCCTAATGTGTCTCAAGCCCCAGCCTGTGAGCTCAAAAAGACGAGCGAGCAAATAAAAGGATCTGCTTATAAAAGCTAAAAAGGAAGGGTTGAAGAGCGAATTTGAAAATTTAGTCTTTTATGTAGCATTTTGGCGGTTTATTCTGCCACATTCTATGAGGCAAAAAGGCCGAAAACTGTTCGACACCCACACCTATGGTGTGGGTGAAGTTTTTTCGGCCCCACCAAAATGCGGAATAAAAGACGACCCCGCCCTTTTGTTTAGTGCGTTTCGCATTATGAATGCATCAGCAATTTATAATGCGTAACGCTTACTGTAAAGCTAGACACCTTAACAAAAGGGTGGGGGAAATTTTCATCTGAGCGAACAGACCTTCCTTTTTAGCTTAAGACTGTACTGTGACTATTCAAATGCTATAAGCAACAACTATACTTTATTGCACTTATAAGGTACAATACTTGCATGATTTATGATGCGTTTCAGAAAACGGCTATTGATTATATTAAAGATGGGAATTCGGTTATAGTGTCTGCTCCGACAGGTGCGGGCAAGACTGTAATTGCTGAATATATCATACTGGACTGCCTTAAAAAAGGTACAAAGGTAATATATACCGCTCCTATAAAGGCCCTGTCTAACCAGAAATTTCGCGACTTTCAGGAAATATTCCCTGATAAAACAGGCATACTCACGGGTGATGTGTCTATAAATCCCAACGCGAGTGTCCTTATCATGACCACAGAGATATTCCGCAACAAAGTGCTTGAAGAAGGGTCTAATGTGGGTGATTATTCCTGGATAATATTTGACGAAGTGCATTATCTTGATGATTACCAGCGCGGGAGCGTGTGGGAAGAATCTTTGATCTTCCTGCCGAAGCACATGAAAATGCTTGCGCTCTCAGCCACAATACCAAATATAGATGAACTTGCCTTGTGGCTCAAATCCATACACAAACTGCCTTTAAAGGTAGTAAAAGAAAATACCAGGCCAGTACCGCTTCATTTTTTCTATCAGATACAGGGTCAGATAGTTGATAATATACATAAGGCAAGAACCATAGGATACAAAAGAGGCGGGCATAGCTATGGCCATAGAAGATCCCATTCCGGACATAAGCACTTCAAACCAAACAGGTCCACTTCGCTCATAAAGCATCTTCACGAAAACAATAAACTCCCATGCATATATTTTGCCTTTGGCAGACGCAGATGCGAATCTCTCGCGAATGAAATGACAAACTTTGATTTCTTAACGCAGGAAGAAAAAACCAGGGTATTAGAACTTTATAATAAATTATGCGAGAGATTTGAGATCGCAAATGATAAAAGCGCTCAGCTCATGCTTCCTCTAATTGAAAAAGGTATAGCACACCATCATGCTGGCATGCTCCCTACTTTAAAGGAGGTTATTGAGCGACTTTTTACATCCAGGCTTCTAAAGGTAATTTTTACCACAGAGACTTTTGCGCTTGGGATCAATATGCCCGCAAGGACAGTGATCTTTGATGAGCTTAGAAAATTCTATGGGAAATCCTTTGGCACACTTAAGACACGTGACTTTTTTCAGATGGCTGGCAGGGCTGGCAGGCGCGGTATAGACAAAGAGGGATTTGTGTATAGCCGCGTAAATCCAAATTACACATCATTCCCTGAACTCCAAAAAGTAATCTATGGCGCTCCTGAAAAGGTTTTTTCCAGATTCAACGCGTCATACGGCACTATCCTTAACCTGTATGACAAATACGGTGAAAAGCTGTATGATGTATATCCTCTTTCCTTCCACTGCTTCCAGGCAAAGCAAAAGTTTAGACACAGGGCCACAGAACTACTACGCGCAAAGGTAAAGATCCTGAAAGAACTCGGCTATATCAGAAAAAATCAAATTTCAGAAAAAGGCGTTTTCGCGTCCAATATCTACGGGTATGAGTTATCACTGGGCGAGCTTTACGAAAAAGGTGTATTGCAAAATCTAAATGAAATAGAACTTGGAATTCTGTGCGCCGCGCTTATATTTGAACCAAGAAAATCCAGCACCATGCCAAGTATCAGCAAAAACGCACGGTCTTTACAAAATGTAACCGACAATCTTACCAGCAATATACAAAAATTAGAAAAAAAGCTAAAGATAAAACCTTTCAGCAAGACCTATTATTACCACTTCTCCCCCTGCATTGAGGCGTGGATGAAACAGGAACCATTTGACAGGCTCCTGCGCTACACAGACGCTGACGAAGGTGAGATCATAAGAAACTTCCGCATGTCTGTCCAGATCCTACGCGAAATCCTAGACACCCCCACTTCCCAGGAGTTCAAAGAAAGAGTAAAAAAGACAATCTACCTAATAAATCGAGACATAATCGATGCGGAGAGACAGCTGCGAAGCTAGGGAATAGTTCTCGACTTCGCTCTAACAATATTGGATCTCCGGTAGCGTTGAGAAAAATAGTTAAATCTAATGAAACCTGCGGCGTTCGGCTAGTAGGACTATGTTTTTTAGTTCTTCTGTGTTGCGGGCTTCAAACCATTTCTTGTCAAAATCAGCGCCTTCTGTAATCTGGGCTATTGCGGCAAGAACCTTGAGATGGAGGTTTCGCTCGTCCTGCGAGCCGACGAGGATGAATATTATGTGGGCGAGTTTGTCATCAGTGAATATAATGCCTGATTTTGCCCTGACTAGCATTATCTTAAAAACATTCTTTCCTTTAACGACTATATGCGGAACTGCCAGGCCTTTTCTAAGTACGGTGCTGGATTCTTTTTCTCTATGAATAAAATTTTCTACTAATTGCTGTGGCTTTAAATTCAAATCCTTTGCCAGGTCTTCTGAAACCTTTTTAAAAAAGAACTCCATGTCATGAGGCTTTTCCATGTCCAAGACCTTGCATTCTTCTATCATCTTATGGAACCTATCCTCTGTGACTTTGTCCCGCTGGATAACTATATCCTTTAACTCGGTCAAAAGATTATCAGATGTCAATTCTTTATCTTTCGCAACCATATTTTCCAACATATATATCAGGGCTGAATCCTGACTTGCTCTCTTCTGCCCGTAAAACTTATACCATCCAAATCCCAACACAAGAAATACCATTGTTAAAAATATAATAAATGTTCCCATTTCAATCAAAAGAAAAATCCCTCCCAATATCCCTAATATCTGTAGATACGGATAAAATGGAGAATAAAATTTAGGGCGATAACTTAAAATCTTACTCTCTCTAAAAAGGATCACGGTCAGATTTGCAAACATAAAAAGTAAAATCAATATGCTTGAGGCAACCTTTACCAATAATTCCAGATTCAAAAACAGGATTGTTAAAATCATAAACGCTCCTGTAAAAAAAATCGCGACATACGGCATATTTGTCCTAGCGCTTACCTTTTGAAAATAACCAGGCAAAAGCTTATCCCTGCTCATGCCAAGAGGATATCTGGACGCAGTCATAAGGCCTGCATTTGCAGTGGATATAAATGCCATAAATGCAGCTATGCTTATCGCTATCTTTAAAACATTCCCGCCAAAAACACCTGCGCCCTCGGATATGGGAATTAGTGTGCCCTTTAAAACATCCGGATTCAGGACTCCTATAGTCACAAAAATTACCAGCGTATAAACAATAGAAGTAACTATGATAGAAAGTATCATGCCAAGGGGTAAATTCTTACCGGGATTCTCTACCTCTTCAGCTAATGCAGCCACCTTGGTCAAACCGCCATAAGATATAAAGACAAAACTTGCTGTCGCGAAAATAGAACCCATACCTTTGGAAAAAAATGGAGAAAAATTCATGGGATTTACTGTCTTTGCGCCCCAGATAACATAAAGAGTAAGTATACCCAAAAGTCCTGCAACCAAAAATACCTGGACCCTGCCTGCCTCCTTTACGCCTAAAAGATTCAGCGCGATGAAAAATAAACAACACATTACAGCGATTATATTTAAAGGGATATTTGTTACTAAGCTCAGGTACGCGCCCATACCTACCAATGCGAACGCGCCTTTAAGGCTCAGCGAAAACCACGAACTAAAACCAGCCACTGTCCCTAGGAGCGGGCCAAAACCACGCATTATATAAAAATAATCCCCGCCTGCCTTAGGCATAGCTGTTATAAGCTCTGCCTTGCTCAAGAGAGTCGGTATACATAAAATCCCGGCTATTATATAGGAGATGATCACTGCCGGCCCAGCCTTGGCAAAAGCCAGTCCCGGAAGGATAAACAGGCCGGAACTTATCATAGCTCCGGTAGCCACACAAAATATATCTAAAAGACCCAGTTCTTTCTTTAAGTCCTGCTTCATACCAAATATTATAATGGTGAAAATAACAATTGCAATTCTTTATTTGATAGTTTACAATCCCCTTATGCAGAAAAAGACCTTAATCACTTCTTTCCGGTTACTCCTTGTAATAGGATGCGTTTATCTATTTCTGGTCTCTATTGGCCTCATGGGTATAGCCTTCAAAGGTTTTGGCAAGGACTTTGCTGAAAATCTCATAAGGGCCACCTCAAATCCATTCATAGGCCTATTCATAGGAATCCTGGCAACAAGTATAATGCAAAGCTCATCCACAACCACTTCTATCCTGGTAGGCATGGTAGCCTCTGGAACGCTCACTGTTACTAACGCCATCCCCATTGTCATGGGAGCCAACATAGGAACCACGATAACTAATACACTTGTGGCCCTAGCCCACGTGACACGACGCGAAGAATTCAGGCGCGCGATAACAGGGGCAACAGTACATGACTTCTTTAAACTCCTATGCGTATCCATATTGTTCCCTCTCGAAATAGCAACAGGTTTTATAGAAAAAATAGCGACTAGGCTGGCTATTTCATTCTCTAATATCGGTGGTGTAAAATTTACAAGCCCCGTAAAAACAGCTACAAAACCAGTCATAGATCTCATAAAAGACAGCCTTACAAAATTAAATATCCCTGAAAATGTAGTATATATACTACTACTAACTATCTCTGTAGCGCTCCTTTTCTTCTGTCTCTATTTCATTGTGCAGTCCATGAAATCTCTTGTTATAGGACGGGTGGAAATAGTTTTCAATAATGTCTTTGGCAAAAACGCTATCTTAGGGATCCTGGCCGGACTGATATTTACTGCCATAATCCAGAGCAGCTCTATTACCACTTCTCTTATGGTCCCTCTTGTCGCCTCTGGCATCCTGACAGTCGAAGCCATCTACCCCATTATTATGGGCGCGAATATCGGCACTACAGTCACAGCTATACTTGCTTCACTTGCTACAGGCAATGTCGTCGCTATTTCTGTAGCGTTTGCTCATCTTACCTTTAACCTGATATGTGTCTTTTTTATATATCCTATACCTATATTAAGAAACATACCCATAAAGTTAGCAAAGTGGATGGGTAATCTCGCTTTCAAGAAACGAAGATACGCAATAATATATACACTGTCTGTTTACTTTTTGGTTCCAGGGTTATTAATCTTTATCTCAAAATTCTTTAAATAAGGGGGCGCAAAATGTTTAAAAATCTATTACAATTCTGGAAGGGGAAGGATTTTCTAACGGAAGTATTGGAAGAATTTAAGGGCATGCTGGACGATACGCATAAGATGTTTGAGTCTGTCTGCAATAAGCTCATTTACAATCAAGAAGAACCTGGCCTTAGAGACAGGATATACGACATTGACAGAAGAGTAAATGAACTGCAAAAAAATATCAGGAAAAGAATAGTTGAACACCTTGCTCTTCAACCTTCTGTTGACATGTCGACAAGTCTTATATTGATGAGTGTAGTAAAAGACGCTGAAAGACTGGGGGATTACGCCAAGAATCTTTTCGAAGTGACAGATCTGCTTGAAAAACCAATAAATAGGGACGCTTATGTAAAACTATTCAATAATACCGAAAAGGAAATACTTGAATTATTCAACAAGACAAAGGCAGCCTTTATGGAATCAGACGAATCAGAAGCGCGTAAAGCTTGGGAATTTGAAACCAAGATAAAAAAGTGCTGCAATGAAGTCGTCAAAAAGGCAGCTAGAAGCAGTTTAAGCGTGAATGAAGCTGTATGTTTCGCTCTGATGGCAAGACATTTTAAACGCACAGCAGCTCACTTGACTAATATAGCAACGTCTGTAATACTCCCTCTTTCTGAACTGGACTATTTTGACGAAAAGACAAGGGACGAAAAATAAAACCTGTAGTTACATTACTCCCAGGGCTTCCTGGATCAAAGGAAGTATAGCCGCTGTTTCTTCTTTCGTCATCCTGCCTAATTTAGTAAACCTGAATTCGCCCTCCATGTTTCTGTTTTCTCTGTTTATCTGGAGTTTTTTGGCGCCCTTATTATAGGAATGTACGCTTACAGTCAAGCGCAGCGCTTCTGTTTCCCATGATTTTGAAAATAACGTCTCGTCCAACGAGCTGTCGTAAGGCATTTTTACCCTCCTATTTTTTTAACAACTTGTTTATTCTATCTACTAGCGGCTGGAACTTATCTCCCTTTCTTATGACTATGCGGCCTTTTTCTTTGCCTTTTATATGATCATCTAATTCTCCTATTATCCTGTCAAAAGGCCCTATTATCCTGTGAGATATCTTGTAGGCCAGGAATAAAATAATCGAAATAGAAAGCGGCGCCGCATATAATAAAATAGAACTGACCTTTTGTGACGCAGGAATAACATTATAAGCAATGGCCTCTGGAATCGCAATCTGCTCTGCTGTAACACCGAAGATTAGATAATAAAGGGAGATGGTAGCTATGCCAGTCGGTATTATTGCCGCTGCCACTACAAGCAGAAAAATTTCCCTGTGCAGCTTATTAGCGAAATTCTTTCTTCTTTTGTGTTTTTTATTCATCTTTATACCCCACTTTTATGTCTTTATACTCTGCCTCTGCGCTGGACAATGTATTATCTGTATCAGTCATAAGGGCAATCGCGCCAACATTTCCAAAAGGGGCCTTACCAAATGCCCTTTTATAGTCTTCGTAGATATTGCGCTGCTCAAGTACCCATTTATTCATATTCCCTGTACCTGATTCAACTATAATAAGCTTGATATTCTTAAAATATGGGCTTGTCATTACTGTTCCTTCCGGTAAATATTCATCCCATATATATTCTATGCTCTTTGTCTTCCTAAAATTCATGCTCGGAAAAATAACATATACCCTTGCGGCATAATCGTCCTTTTCTATCCATCCATTTTCCTCAGTAGCTCTATACTTCTTTTTTTCAGGAAATTGCACTACTTTCCACTGCCAGCTTATCATAGGGAGTGTTTTGGGACTAAATCTCATCTTATAAAATAGGCCTGAGCAGGCTTGCTCACTTTTAGCTAAAAGGTATCCGTCTTTGAGTCCTTCTTCTATTGAATACAGGACCTTGTTCTTAAATACCTTTTCCTGCCATTCCTTAAGCGAATTCTTTTCATCAAAAAGAAACCACTTGGGCAAATTTCCAGCATAGGCATAATATATGAATAGTATGGATATAGCAGCTATTAGTAAATACCAACTTTTTCGATTTCTCATGCTGTATTATATTCTACTGTCAAAGAATACATCATGCAATAAAAAAGATTATTCCGCAGCGTTAAAGTAGTCCAAGTAGTCGCTGTCCGGACTAAAGATGATCATTGTGTCGCCGTCTATAGTGTTTTTGTAAGTATCAAGTGTTTTCAAGAAAGAATAGAACTCCGGGTCTTTATTGTAGGCGTCCGCGTAAATCGCTATTGCGGTTGCATCTCCTTTTCCTTTTATCTCTTCTGCCTTCTTGTATGCCTCTGAACTAATCTGCTTCAACTCCTTCTGCATCTGGCCCTCTATTTCCCTTTTTTTGCCCTGGCCCTCTGAACGATATCTTTCAGCTGCCCTTTTTCTCTCGGATATCATCCTCTCATAGACTTTGTCGCGTACATCGCTTACATAGTTTATCCTCTTAATCCTTAGGTCCACAAGATTTATGCCATATTGCGGCATTATCTCCCTGGCCTGCTTCAGTATTCCTCGCGTAATAGCATTTCTGCCAACCTTTATTGTCTCAAGCGCTTCGTCAGATGCCTTTATCTCATCCTGTTCGCCGGTCTGCCGCCTTTCTATCAAGCTATTTGAATTACGCACGATCTCAACAAGATTGTGACTTGTGATATAATCTCTTGTCGCGGAATCCACTATGTCATCCAATCTTGCGTGCGCCCCAACTTCACTTGTCACTGACTGCATAAACTTAAGGGCATCAACTATCTTCCATCGCGCTGTTGTATCCACCCATATATATCTCTTGTCTCTTGTAGGGATCTGGTTCGGATTGCCATCCCATTGAAGAATGCGTTTTTCAAAATAATTTGCCTGCTGAACAAATGGCAGCTTAAAATGAAGACCTGCCTTTATGATAGGCCTTCCCATCGGTTCTCCGAACTGCGTAACAACCACCTGCTGGGTTTCATCAATAGTATAAATCGTACCGCTTAAGAAAAAGAGCCCCACTATCACTAAGACACCTATTAATATATTTATTATTGTCTTCATTGCGCACCTCCCTGATTCAGCTTAAGAAGAGGTAAAATACTGCTAGACGATGCATCCATGATATATTTCTGTCCTGCCATTGGCAATACCTCATTCATTGTCTCCAGATATAATCTTTTGCGCGTAACCTCTTTTGCTTCCTTATACGCATTCCATGTATCTATAAATCTCGCTGCGTCTCCTTTTGCCGCGTTTATTCTCTTAAGCGCATACCCCTCAGACTCCTTGATAGTCTTTTCTGCCTGACCCTTTGCAGCAGGTATGGCTTTGTTATACGCCTCCCAGGCCTGGTTTATCATCTTTTCCTTTTCCTGCTTTGCCTCGTTCACCGCATTAAAGGATGGCTTTACCTCATCAGGAGGATTTACGTCCTGCAGCTTTACTGTTACAACCTTAATGCCGCTATCATAAGAATCAAGTATCTCCTGCAGTTTATCCTGCACTTTTTGATTTATCTCTACCCTGCGTGTGGTGAGGACCTCGCTTACTGAATCGTCACCCACTGTCTGCCTCATCACTGCCTCAGAGATATTCTGCAGCGTCTCTCGAGGATCTCTTATATTAAATAAAAGTTTTACAGGATCCTTTACCTTAAACTGTACTATCCACTCAACCACCAGAACATTCAAGTCTCCTGTAAGCATAAGCGATTCGTCAAAATATTCCCTTGAGGAATACTGCGTCTTTATGCCTGACTTCAAGGTCCTAAAACCAAATTCTTCCTTAAATATGTATTTTACCTTGACCTTGTTGGCCTTTTCTGCGCCCATGGGTATCTTAAAATGAAGTCCCGGATTCGTAGTACGAGCATATTTTCCAAATCTCCTTATTACGCCTACCTCATCAGGCCCGACTGAATAGAGTCCTGAAAATATAAATATCAGGACCAAAAATCCAGCCACTGCGGGAATGACATATTTTCTTATATCAGGTATTCCTGCCACAGGATTAACCTTCTTGCCGCCTCCTAACAATTCATCAGGTGTATCAAAATCCATGACTGCCTCCTTTTTTTGGATAACAAGCATTGTACCGCTAAATAACTTGTTATGCAACGATAATAAAATCTTCAAAAAAAATTTTATTTTTTATCCTTTTCTCTTTGCAAAATAAAAAAACATGTTATACTGAAAAATAGACATAGAAAATTTCAACAACGAAAGGGGTGTTTTATGAAATTTAATGGCAAGCTTTTGATTATTGGTTGTGGTTCTGTATCTCAATGCGCTATTCCTATCGCCTTAAAACTCATCGATATGCCTGCAAAAAATGTCACCATAATGGACTTTGTCGATAACCGCGCGCGCGTAAAAGATTCTTTGGATAAAGGCGTAAACTACGTCATGGATAGAGTAACTTCTGAAAATTATGCCCAGCTCCTTGCAAAATACGCTGGACCAGGAGATATAATCATTGATCTTGCGTGGAACATAGAGTGCGTCACCATCGTCCAATGGTGCAGAGACAACCAGGTCCTATATGTCAATACCTCTGTCGAGGAATGGGACCCCTATAAAGACACTGAAAGAAACGATCCAACCAAATACACTCTTTATTCCAGACACATGGATCTTCGCCAAAAGATCACCGGATGGAACGACAGAAATACCATCTCTGCCATTGTAGACCATGGCGCAAATCCTGGGCTCGTATCACATTTCACGAAACATGCATTACTCGGAATCACTGAAAAAATCTTGAAGGAAAAACCAAAGGACCCAAGAAAAAAAGATCTGGAGAAAGCGCTGCAGGATAAAAATTTTGCGAAGCTGGCGCAGACTACAGGAGTCAAGATAATACATATAAGTGAACGCGATACGCAGATCACTAATAAACCTAAAGAAGTCAATGAATTCGTCAATACCTGGAGCATAGAAGGATTTTTCGAAGAAGGTGTTGCGCCTGCAGAACTTGGCTGGGGAACACACGAGTATTACGTCCCTAAAAAAGCTTTTTTCCATAAAGTAGGTCCGAAAAATCAGATTTGCCTTGGTACTATAGGCATGAAGACTTGGGTTCGCTCATGGGTACCATGCGGTGAAATCACAGGCATGGTCGTACGTCACGGAGAGGCTTTCAGCATCTCGGACCGGCTTACAGTGTGGGACAACGGAAAAGCGATCTATAGACCTACTGTGCACTACGCATATTGCCCGTCTAACGCGGCAATAAACTCTCTTCACGAACTGGAAATGAGACAGTTCCATCTCCAGGAAAAGCAAAGGATAATGAGCGACGAGATCATAGATGGCAGGGATGAATTAGGTGTCCTTCTTATGGGACATGATTTTAAGTCATGGTGGTGTGGAAGTATTTTGGACATACACGAATCCAGAAAACTAATTCCTCATCAACAGGCAACCACTATGCAGGTCGCAATATCTGTTGTGGTGGCCGCTATGTGGATGATACAAAATCCAAAAAGAGGATTTTTATTGCCGGATGACATAGATCATGAGTTTATCCTAAAACATGCTATGCCTTATATAAAACCTTTTGTCTCAGAGGCAGTGGACTGGACACCTTTAAAAAACTTAAATACAAAATTCACCAAATTTGATATCCCTAAGCCAAAAGATGAAGATGTCTGGCAATTTACGACATTCTTAGTCGACCCCAGGGAAAGGTTAAACGCATATGACACAAGGACAATGCAGCCACAAGCAGCAAAAGTCTAAACAGGAGATCAGCGGTACGGAAAATCTCATAAAGGCGATGCTGAAAAAACATGGCTCGCCCTTAATGCTTATAAGGCGTTCTGCTCTTCAAAAACAGTACGCCCGTTTCCGCAAATGCCTGCCAGATATCACTCCGTACTATGCAATAAAGGCAAATCCTAACCCAGCCATAATAAAGACATTCGTTAAATTAGGCGCGTCTTTTGATGTAGCAAGCGCGGCAGAAATGAAACTGGTTTTGAGGCTTGGCGCATCGCCTTCAAAGATCATATTTGCAAACACTATCAAGTCTTCGGAAGACATACAGGCTGCCAGACGCCGCAGAGTAAGGCTGATGACATTTGACAACGAGCCGGAACTTTACAAGATCGCGAAACACCATCCTAAGGCGCGAGTGCTTGTCCGTATTAAAGTAGCTAATGAAGGTAGTCAGGTAGAACTCTCTCTTAAATTTGGCGCGGACCCTGATCAGGCCTTTTTTCTTTTGCGAAAAGCCAAAACTCTGGGGCTTATACCAACAGGTGTAAGTTTTCACGTCGGAAGTCAGGCAAAGAATGTTGAAAACTATCTTCAGGCGCTTGAAATCTCGGCAAAGATCTTTGAAGAGGCAAAAGAAAATGATCTTCCCTTGAAGATACTGGATATAGGCGGTGGATTTCCGATACAGCATTTTGACAATGAGTTAGGAATCAACTTTGAAAGAATGGCCTCTCAAATAAGAAGACAAAAGAAAGAGCTTTTTTCCCGCAATGTAAAATTCATTGCTGAACCAGGCAGGTTTCTTGTAGGGCCTGCGGGTCTTCTTGTCACGCAGGTCATAGGAAGAACATTTCGCAACAATAAAAACTACTATTATCTCAATGATGGCATATACGCGGACTTCTCAGGCATGGTCTTTGACCATTGCAAATATCAGTTCAAGACACTTAGGAGAGGCCCAACATACTTGAGTACACTAGCTGGTCCTACCTGTGATTCATTCGACACGCTATCCACAAATGAAGAAATACCTGAATTATACGTAGATGATGTTGTGTATGTGAAGAATATCGGGGCTTATTCGTCCGCAAGCGCTATACCAAACTTCAACGGTTTCTCGCCAGCAAAGATTATCTTAGTATAAAGCTGATTCTACTTTCCTTCCCAGAATTTTTCTGCTTCTTCTTCCATCTTCTCGAGACGATCGTAATAATCCGGAAATTCATTCAGGTGGGCTAATGCTATCTTTCCTGTAATCAAGGGGTCATTGTTGCTGACATTTGTGGAAACGTCTTCCAGGCCATGCTCGAGCTCTACATCCATACCTCTTCTGAATTGATCGACATTAAACTTGTCCCATTTAATGCCTATCTTCTCACCAACTGCCTTTGCCTCTTCATTGCTGAAATGTTTTTTTAGCACCATAAAGACATCCGGCATAGGATAGTCACCATGTTTTTTCCTGCAATCCTCTAACCGCTTCTTCTGGTCATTAAGGGTTCTCATTAATATAGCTGGAGTGTCAAAGACCTTTGTATGGTAGATATTTTTTATTCTCTCTATTTTGGCCAGGCATTCGGGAATACGGATCTTAAATTGTTCTTTGTATTCTTCTTCTGTATAAACCTTGCCGCGTACAGTCTCGAACAATGCTCTGAGATCTTTATATTTGGGGATATACCCTATTGGCGTCTTTATTACACCTACATCATCATTGACTCGCAGCTCCATCCATTTGATCCATACATGTTTATCTTTGATGTCGTTTAAAAATTTCCCGTCTTTTCCGCGCAGGAAATAATTTACGTGGAATATAAGCGGCTGGTTTTTAACGCCCTGCACTATATCAAGATTATTTTGAATATATCTACCTATTGGTACAGAGAGGAAGTCCAGGTTTGCCATGAGATTAAATTTTCGAACACCCTCCTGACCAAGCGTAGCAGCTGTAGTCTCTGATTCTATCGCGGCGCCTTGCGCGAGTATGCCATGCGACCAGTCAAATGATTGCGCAATAGGAACACTTGTATCTGAATCACGGCCTCCATAGATAATCCCGCCTACTTCCACGCCATTTGGATTCTCAAGGTTTTTATCACAGTTCTTGAGGTCTTTTAGGCCTATAGTATAACGCGCATTTTTATGCGCGTACGGAACTTCTTTTCCGTCAGGATCTTTCTTGCCGGGTATCCATTTTCCTGAAAAATTAATACCTTTTGCCGGAGCTTCTCTGTCATCACCCAGCCAACGCGGATTATTCTTCTCATCTATTAATATATTTGAAAAGATAACCTCTCCTGGAGTAGTTAACGCCTCGAATATAGCAGGATCGTTCTTTTCGCTCACATCCTGTATGATCCCAAAAATACCCTTTTCTACATTGACCGTGCGTATCTTTCCGTCAATTTTGCGTAAATACGCAATATCATCACCTATGATCTTCTCACCACCGAGCATGGCAGTAGCAGTCTTGCCGCATGCGGACGGGAAAGAGCCAGTAAAATAAGTAACGCGTTTTTTATCAGGGCCGTGTACGCCCATAACAAACATATGTTCTGTAAGCCACCCCTCTTCTGAAGCGCGCCTGATAGCAAGGCGCATTGAGAGTTTTTTAAGTCCGACAGTGTTGCCGGCATACTGTGTATTCGCACTTAAAACCATTTCCTCTTCAATGTCTATATATACACGGCGCTTGTCGACATTTTTACTGACAGCTCCGTCCAATTCACCGGCAGTATGAACAGCTCTAAAAAAACTTCCTTTATCGTTAAGTTTTTTAACCTGCTCATACCCGCTACGGTAAAGCATGTCTTCTGAATGCGCAACATAGCTTGAATCAGTCACTTGTACGGCTGAAATGGAAAATTCAGAATCAGTAGGGCCTAGACAATAAAAACACACGTACATCTCCTTGCCCTTCATCGCATCCTTAAAAAAACCGTGTATCTCTTTTAGCCCCTCTTCTCTGTCAACTGACTTTATATCCGAACCAAGCACTTCATCCGGCCTCAGAAGATACCTTGTATTCGCCTTATCCCTTGCCTGATCATGGTATCCGTCAAAATGTATTGTATGGCCTTTTATGGCAAGAGCCTGCTCTTCTTTATTCTCCAAGGTCTTTTTTCGTATATAATCTGCGTCCTCTTTGGAGTCAGTCCGCACAAACACTGAATCCGGGTTACAGAGTTCTACATATTTGGCAACAAAATCTATAACCTTAGCATTTGCAAGCGCTTCCAACTTTTTGTAGCTATCTTCCCCGCATTTTTTCTTAAGTAATTTTTTATCCATAGTGTTTTATATATTATCATAAGAGATAAATAAAGGCAAGTGGTTTTTTTATGGGCTGGCGACAGAAAGTTATTCTAATAAACTATATCCCTGCAGAATGCTCTCAGCGAAAAAATTAGCTATAGGATCAAATCTATGTATGTCTCCCATCTGCAGAACACCATAGTAACGCTCTCTGTCTTTATTTTGTATCACACAAGGAGGAAAGCTTTTCGATAATAGCTGAGTTATAGAAATAAGCCTGCCCACTCTACCATTTCCATCGCTAAACGGGTGCATGTTTTCAAATTCATAATGATTAATAGCTGCTTTTTTTATCACATTACCCTCGTATATATTTACATCTGAGATGAATTCTTTGAATAGCTGCGGGACAAACTGGTAGTGAGGCAGTTTTTTCTGAAGCCCCCTTATACCTACATTTACTTTTCTTAATTGACCTGCGTCTTTACTTAAACCGTGCATAACCATTCTATGCAATGACAATATAAAATCTTCATCTATTTTAAAATTCTTGATTGCTTTTGAAAATATAAACTCCAGCGCTGTTTTGTGGTTTATTGCCTCTTGTTGTTCCTTTTGGCTTTTATTAGCTAAAACGTCTCCTTTTATAATGATTCTCGCTGTATCATTTTCTGTCAAAGTACTGCCTTCTATTGCATCTGAATTATAGGTCAGTGTTATCAGAAATTTATTATATATGCTGGGGTTTTCTTTGATTGTTTTTAGGGGATTCTTGTGTCTTTTTTTTAATCCAGCGACCAATAAAGGTAGATCAGCTTTTTCTATAAATAACTTATACAGTTTTTGTCTATGTGCGGTATACGGTATTCTTTTCTCGTTGATCCACCTGTTTACAGTCTTATAATCGACCTCTAAAGTCCTGGCTATATCTGCCTGGTTCATGCCAGACATTTTCATAATACAACTAATCTGCTCTTGTACGGAAAATATACCATTTATCATAAATAATCACCTATTAAAATATACCACATGGTGTATATTCTGTCAAGAGAAATCCTATATAGACGTCCCCAAATCCCGCCTTATATATTGGAGGAAAGTTTCTCCAGAAAAAATAAGAATCGACCCTTGAAACCTATATCGGAGCTTAATTTTTTACCTTCTTCTTGGCTAACTATATTTTTATTTTCAAACATTGTAGATGCACTTTGAATATTAAGATGACCTTGAAGAGCATTAACTATCATATTTTCTATTTTTTCTAATTCATAAATAGTTATTTTATCTTTAGAATCAATAGGAAGCCCTTGATGATAACCTAATAATTTGTTAGTTTTCTCAACAGACAAATCTACCATACCCATCTTTACTAATTTTTCTAAGAATAAAAAAATGTATACGTGTTTTAACTCATGTCTCAAGTGCTCATCTGCTGTTGCAGGCATAGCATATCCTAGATTAAGAAAAGTCGTAGTAAGATAAACTGAAGCGACGATAATCGAAGGGAGGATAACAGGCAATACTGAAAAATAATTTGCTGAATGCATACATAAAGATATAGCATCTTGTAGGCTTGGTAAGGTCAATACAAAAACGGTCAATGGCACAATAGCTGACCATGGGCTTGCAATTATTACTTTGTACTTATGTTTTTCGCCGCTAAAATCATGGGAAGTCTTCGAGTTAGAGTAGCCCATTAGGGCAAGATGTTCGAATATAAAAAATAAAGGTATTCCAATAATAATTAGAAGAACCGCTACAATGATTCTGTTAAAAAGTGATGTAAAAATCGGGCTTGATATAGAAGAGAAAATACCGCGCAATCCATATCCAAAATTATTAGGCAGGAAATTAATTGCATTTTCTCTAACTCTAAGATAGTCTGTATTTAATTCTTTGGCTATTTTTTTTATATGTTTTTCAAATTCTAATCCGCTAAGCTCATCTTTTCCTTCAAAACTTGGTCTCAAATATTCAATAACGACTTTTATCTTCTTCTCTGCCTCGTTCTCCATTGCAATTCTCTTTTCTGCATTAACAATCCTTTGGTTATCTTCATTGCTAATCTCATCAAGCATTAAATTATTTCTAAGATTAGATGCAGCGTAAGCTATAGCATGAAAAAATATACACACGCTAACACAAATAGCGATAATTTTGAACAATACTTTTCTAAATCTCTTCATAATCCACCCAAAAAATTCTGCTTCGCTAAAAAGCTTTCACTTTTAGCTTCGCAGAAACTATTATATGTATCTAACTATAAGTATATCACAAATATTACACCTTGAGAAGGTCCCTACCTAATGATTGACAATATTGCGAAAAAGAGGTAAATTAGGAACTTATGGGAGAATTGCCAAAAGATAAACTGCTTACAATCAGAAAAATCCTCACTGAAGCGCAAAAAGGCAAAGATACGAAAGAACGCATTGAAATTTTTGTAAAAGAATTCAGCGATCAATACGATAATTTAGGTCCTGACGCAATAGCATGGATGCGGCATTCTGTATTGGTGGCGGAAGAAGTTTTTGGCCTGGAGATAGACCACTTCCTCGATAGCAGCCCGCAAGGCGCATGGGATAGCACCACACCCGTATTGACTGCGGCTATGCTCCATTACATAAAGCCGGAACACACTGTTATATCACTAGGCCCCGGTCCTTTCGCTACTGAGGCATGTGTGGTAAGCAAAGAAAAAGATATGCAGATTATAACGCTGGAAATCTGGGAACCCTACATTGAGAGTGGCAAAAAAACCTCTGAAGCAAACAATGCCAATGTAATATTCATAAAATCTGACGTCTATACACCTATAGACCCTGTACAGACGCGTTGTCTGCCGAAGGCAGACAACGCGTCTGTACAGGACAAAAACAAACTACCTGAGAATGTAGACTATATTACGTGGAACCCCCCTTATGTGCCAAGTGCGGATGCTAAAAAATCAGGTTTCTTTGATAGCCCTAAAGTGGTTTCGTATGCATTCGATGGCGGGCCGGAAGGCACAACATTGATAGAGCGCGGCCTCAGAGAACTCCCTGAAAACTGGAAGACAAATGCTAAGCTACTCTTTGGCGTAAACACTGTAAAGGTGTCAGAAGACAGTATGCGTCGTATTGCAGAAAAAAACGGATTCAATCTGCTTGAGATATTTAAACTCTCTGGCAGTCCATGTGAAGTCTTTGTATTTCAGCACACTTCAGCTATTACCGGAGATAAATGAAAAAAATCGTTATTATAGGCGCAGGGCCAACCGGATTGGGAGCGGCTCATAGACTGAAAGAGCTTGGACATAAGAATTTTCTGGTTTACGAGAAAAACAGCTATCCCGGAGGTCTTTGCGCGAGCTTTAAAGATAAGCAGGGTTTTACCTGGGATCTGGGAGGACATGTCATATTCTCACATTATAAATACTTCGATAAATTCTTAACGCATGCCCTTGGCAATAATTATCTAAAACATAAACGCAGGGCCTGGATACGCACAATGGATAGATGGATACCATATCCGTTTCAAAACAACTTAAGGTATCTGCCAAAAGAGATCATTACAGAGTGCCTGGACAGCCTCAGGCAAGTCCGACTAAAAAAAAAGAAATCAAATAATTTTAAAGAATGGGTATTTGATAATATGGGTAAAAGTATCGCCAAATATTTCATGCTCCCTTATAATTTTAAAGTCTGGGCGCATCCTATCCATATGTTGAGTTCTGACTGGATCAATGAAAGAGTAAGTCCTGTAAAATTAAAAGATGCCGTAGAGTTATTGGCATCCGAAGCGGATGAAACTGACTGGGGACCAAACGCAACGTTTAAGTTTCCTCTCTTTGGAGGAACTAATACGATATTTAAAAAGACAGTATCTTCTCTGAATAGCCATATCCATTTTAATTCAGAATTAATAGGAGTTGACGCTGGATCAAAAAAGATCCTGCTCTCAGGAAACAGAAAAGAGAGTTACGATATACTGATAAACACCTCTCCTCTGGACAAATTCATAAAATTGATCAAAGGATCCGGGAAGGACCTATCAAGCGCAGGTCTAAACCTAAAACACAACGGAGTATATATAGTAGGTATAGGTTTTAACAAACCATGCCCGAGCAATAAATGCTGGATGTATTTTCCTGATAAAAATAGCCCCTTTTTCAGAGTTACTTATTTTTCCAATTATTCTCCGAATAATGTTCCTGATAGTAAAAAACATTTCTCTTTGCTCTGTGAAAGCGCGTATTCTAAATATAAAAAAGAAGAAAAGGCAAAAATTGTGGAAAAGACTATTCAGGGATTAGTCAAATCGGGTTTGATAAAAAAATCCGACAGGAAATTTATAATTTCAAAATTTTTATTTGATATAGATTGTGCATACCCAATACCTACTCTAAAAAGAAACGAGGCCTTACGGGAGATTCAAACAGAGTTAGAAAAGATGGATATGTATTCTCGCGGCCGTTTTGGCGCATGGAAGTATGAAATTGGAAATACGGATCACTCCATGATGCAAGGTAAGGAAATAGTGGATAGGCTTTTAAGAAAAGGAAAAGAAAAGGTGTGGAGTCTGTAATATGTCAGTTTCTATTGTAATGCCATGCTATAACGAAGAAGGAATTATTGAAAAAACAGTAAGGGCTTTCTATGATGAGATTGATTCCGTAATTAGCGATTCGGAATTCATAGTGATTGATGACTGCAGCATAGATAATACATACAATATTCTGGAAAAATTAAAAAGTAACCTCCCGAAACTGAAGATCCTTAAAACACCTATTAATAGCGGTCATGGCAAGGCCATGTGGATGGGATATGAGCAGGCCCGAAAAGAATGGGTATTCCAGGTAGATAGCGACGGGCAATTTGAGGCCAGGGATTTCCGAAATCTATATGCGCTGAAAAACAAGTATGATTTTATACTTGGATTTCGCACAGTAAGGCACGATCCCACATATAGACTTCTTTTAGCAAAAATAATTCGCGCTGCGAATTTTGTCCTTTTTGGAACGTGGATCAGAGACGCCAACTGTCCATTCCGCCTGATAAAAAAAGAAATCCTTGATGAAATTCTTCAAGCAGTAGACAAAGAGACCTTGACGCCAAATATCATGATTTCAATCCTGGCAAAGAAAAAAAAGATTAATATGATAGAAGTTCCTGTAACCCATTACAAGAGAAAAACAGGTGTTGTCTCAATCGCAAACTGGAACCTTATAAAATTTGCACTTAAGGGATTAGGACAGCTCATATCTTTCAGAAAGAAACTAGCAAATGAAAGTTAAACTGCATCCCATCATAATAATAGGCGGCCTTACGCTACTAGGCGGACTGCTTAGATTTTATCATCTAGGATATAAATCCCTATGGTTCGATGAAGCTGGACTCTACTGGATAGCTCGCGGCAGAGATATTATGGAAATAATCTCTTTGAACGCCGCAGGGAACAGCGCTCCGCCCCTATTCCCCCTCCTGGTAAATCTTATCTCAAAGATCGGCGACTCGGAAGCAATATTACGATCTATATCTTTCCTGGCCGGAACTGCTGCCATTCCCGCAGTATACTTTTTATGCAAACAGTTCCTTCACAGATACACTGCTTACTTTTGCGCGTTTCTTGTCGCTATCTCCTCATCGCAAGTCATGTATTCTCAGGAACTGCGCGAATATTCTGTAGCGTTCCTCCTCGCGACATTGATACTTTTATTCTTCAATAGGTTCCTGCGCGAACAAAACTACAAAAATCTGCTCTACTTGGCATTGGCCTCTATTATAGGTATTTTTTCTCAATATGGCCTCGCGCTTTTAATCTTGGCTCTTAATCTGATCGTAGCCGTAGAGTTATTTTTTATAAACGATAAAAAGAAACTACTTACCGGATGGGCTGCAATTCAATTCCTTGTACTGTGCGCAGCTATTGTGACCTACCAGCTTTCACTGAGACATCAGATGGAATCAGGTTTTGGCGCCGGATATCTGGCAAATGCCTATTGGGACGGATCACTGGGCTCTTTGATCAAACTAGCAACAGTAAACACATATCAGTTTTTCGCATTCGCCTCTTCTGCGTCTGGCCTATTCTGTTTTATATTCTTCATCGGCTTCTTAAACGAGTTGAAAAAACGCTCTGATCGAACAGCGCTTATGCTGCTTATCTTTCCAATGGTCATTACATTTATCGCTGCGTGCGCCAGGCTATATCCATATCTTGGCAGAAGGCAAGATATCTTTCTTGTGCCTATGATTTACGTTTTTGCAGGATTTGGGTTTGAGTTTTTGTCTAAGTTAGACCTTGTCCAGACGCGTTGTCTGCCGAAGGCAGACAACGCGTCTGGACAAGGTAAGAAACGAATCATTATCTTGCCTTTAGTGTTAATTCTGGGATTCGTAGGACTTTATCGTACAGGAGAATATCTAAAAGATCCAGGATTCCAGCATATCAGGCCCGTCATAAAGACTTTGTCAGCTTCGTTTGAACCCAAAGACAGAATGTACATCTATTACGGAGCTAATCCCGCCTTTAGATATTATTATCGAAAGAATATGGATAGAAGGATTTATGGCGTGCGCAGTATAGAGAAACCTGAAAAATATCTCACGCAACTGGATGAAGCTTTATCAAAGCAAGGCCGTATCTGGATGGTATTTTCGCATTGCCATCCCAATGAACCTGAGTTAATCACGCAGCATACCTCTAAATACCGCAAAGTTAAGCTGGTTTCGACTAGCCCCGGGGCGTTTCTATATCTTGCGGACTAGATTTTTATGATCCTGTAATCTCTAAGCCTCTGTATCAGGAATTTTATCTGGCGCAGCCTGACAAATTTAACAAGCTTTAAAATTATAGAAAATCTAAAATAAAAAACCCTGAACGCCTTAGCTTGAGCCTTCATAAGTTCTTCTCGAGTCAAACCTTCAGGAATCCACTCAGGTTCTTTATAGCTATTCTTATTCCAGTCGGGCTTGAAACTTCCTTTTAGTCTGCACCAAAGTTCTGACCCTGGCAGTATATCCAGTATCACAAACTGTGCCCTTGAAAGCCTTGACCTTCTTGCGAAATCTATAGTCTCCTCTATAGTCTCACGCGTTTCTCCAGGCAGTCCAAAAATGAAAAACCCCTGACATGAGATCCCTTCTTTATCCGCTATCTCTATAGCCTTGTTAATGGTTTCTAGCGTTGTGTGTTTTTTTAGATTATTCAAGATAGCTGGACTAGCGGATTCTATGCCCATGGAAAAATAATAACAGCCGCTCTTTACCATTAATTTCACTAATTCCTTATCGATCTTGTCTGCCCGCACACCACTGGGAAGGCTCCAACTTATCTTCAGTTTATTCTGAATTATAAGATTGCATATTTGCTCTATATGAGTTCTCTTGAACGTAATATTATCATCTACAAACTGGATTTCTTTAACGCCGAAATCTTTAACCAAATGCTTGATCTCTTCTACGACATTTTCAGGCGACCTGAATCGTATCTTCCTATCACAGAATCCCGGACTAGCGCAAAAAATACACTCGTAAGGACAGCCTCGCGTAGTTATCATAGAACCGATGGGGAAATTTTTTACTATAGCTCCGTACGGAGCCCTTGAATAAAGCTTTGGGGATATTTGCGTCCAATCAGGAAATGGTATTTTGTCCAAGTCTTGAATGACCTCTGCTTTTACTATCACGTCATCATCGCTCTTTAAATCTCCCATTGAATATACGCCTGGTATTCCGTCGTTCTTGAAATTATTCTGGATCAATTTTAGAAATGCTATCTCAGCCTCTCCGCATATAACAAAATCAGCCCTGGTATCTAATAAAGTTGAATAGGGTAAAAAGGTAGGATGAACTCCTCCGATAACGCATCGGATACTATGGTCTTTTATGCCTTTGCATAAATCTACTGTTTCATTGTAAAAAGCCGTTAAACTGCTTATCCCGACTATGTCTGGTTTTTCATCGAGTATTATTTTCAGTATCTCTTTATTATTTAGCCTATCCCTTAACCCATCTATTATTTTTATCTCGATCCTGTGTTTTTCTAAATATGAGGCCAGGTATCCTATTCCTAGAGGGGGTGTGATAATGTGGCTTTTATAATTTGGCCTGACTAATATAACCTTCATTTGGGTACAGCCATCCACTCCCCTCTTATTTTGATTGCGTGCTGCGGCTCGCACGCTTGCGGTCTTCTTCTGTTAAATGCAATTTCCTGAGCCTTATGTACTTGGGGGTTATCTCGACTGATTCATCATCCTCAATAAACTCAAGAGCGAACTCTAGGGTCATTTGCCGTGGAGGTATAAGCGCGATCGCGTCATCACTTCCTGCAGCGCGCATATTAGTTAATTTCTTTCCACGTAAGGCGTTTACAACAAGATCAACGCCTTTATTGTTTACTCCTATTATCATCCCTTCGTACAGTTTTTCCCCAGGTTTAACAAAAATCTCACCACGCGCCTGTAAATTAAAAAGAGCGTACGCCACCGCGTCACCGCATCCATGTGAAATAAGAACGCCATTTTGACGGGTAGGCATATCTCCTTTGTAGGTCTGATATTCAAGGAAATTTTGGTACATAATGCCATTGCCTCGTGTCATCATAAGAAATTCGCTTCTAAACCCGATTAAGGCCCTTGAGGCAATAACAAATTCCATGCGAAGAGTTCCGGAAGATGTTGGCTTTAAACCGCGCATTTGAGCCTTGCGAGCGCCAAGCGCCTGCATAACAACACCCTGATATTCATCCTCCACCTCAACTATCACCTCTTCAACAGGCTCAAGCGTTCGATCGCCCATTTTCTTCAAAATAACCTGCGGCTTGGAGACTTCCATTTCATACCCCTCACGGCGCATTGTTTCAATAAGAATAGCAAGATGCAGTTCACCGCGGCCTGAAACCTTTAATAGTTCAGTTCCAACAACATCCTCGACCTTTATGCCGACATTGATCATAGCCTCATGCTCGAGACGCTCCCTGATATGTCGTGATGTTAAAAATCTACCTCCATCCTTACCGGAAAGAGGGCTTGTATTATGAGAAAAATTCATAGAGATCGTAGGTTCGTCTATCTTGATAGCAGGTAATCCTTTTGGGTCATCAATGCACGTAATCGTCTCTCCAACCTCTACACCCTCTATACCGGAGATCAATATAATATCTCCTGCTATAGCCTCATTGGCATCAATGCGGATTAGCCCACGATACTTCATGATCTTAGTTACCTTGCCTCTGGAAATAGTTCCATCGCGTTTCACAAGCGCCACAGGATCCCCAATACGGACAGCCCCATGAAAAACCCGCCCTATAGCGATCCGCCCGACATAAGAGTCATAATCAAGCATTGTAACCAGCATCTGAAAAGGCAGATCAGGGTTAGCTATCGGCGGCAACACCCTATGCAAAATAGTCTCTAAAAGAGGTTTCATAGAATCTCTCGGCTCATCAAGATCAAGAGTAGCGTAACCATCCTTCCCCGAAGCGTAAACAATCGGAAAATCAAGCTGTTCATTAGAAGCGTTCAGCTCGCAGAAAAGATCAAATGTCATATCCGCCACTTCATCCGGACGGGCGTGGGGACGATCAAGCTTATTTATCACAAGTATCGGTTTTAAATGTAACTCCAGTGACTTCTTCAAAACAAATTTAGTCTGCGGCATTGGCCCTTCAAAAGCGTCAACAAGAAGAAGCACGCCATCAACCATTTTAAGAATACGTTCGACCTCACTGCCAAAATCAGCATGTCCTGGCGTATCAACAAGATTGAATTGCACTCCTTTATATTGCAGGGAGGCGTTTTTAGACAAGATGGTAATGCCTCTTTCTTTCTCAAGAGGGTTTGAGTCCATTATGGCGGTCTCGCCCTCTTTAAACTCATAGGCGCCTGTATATTTGAGCAGGGCATCTACAAGCGTAGTTTTCCCATGGTCAACGTGCGCTATAATCGCAAGATTCCTTACATCTTTTCTTCTTTTTTGATTCGGCATATTTTTTTAGTTTCCTTCAAAAAAAATAAGAAGGCCTTAGTTTTCTTTCGCCTTCTCATTTCATTCAAATATTTAAGCGCGTTTTTTTCTACTCGCGAAAAATGGCTTCTTCTTTTTAGCGGACTTCTGCCTTTTTTCAGTGTGCTTCTTATTGGAATGTCGTTCTCGAGGAAAATCTCTTTCTGGGGGTCTGTTATCCTGGTTTGCGTTAAACGGGTTGCCTGTTTTTCGCTTTGAAAAGCATTCCTTGCAATATACCGGACGGTCTCCGCTGGGTTTGAACGGAATCTCACATTCTTTGTTGCAGTCTGCGCAAATAACCTTGGTATAAGTTCTTTCCCTGTCATGACGATGAGAGCGATCAAAGTGGCGAGGAGGGTTTTGGGAGTAACTTTTCTCAAAAGGCCTTTTTGAAGACTGGCTGATTAAGATATCCAGCTTCTTCCCCATATCGCTCAACTGCTGCTGCACTTTATTAATAAGATCAGCTACACCAGGTTCATCCTGCGGCGCAACTAATATACTTTTGCGTTTAAAACGTTTTTTCACACTACCCCCTTCTTTTACCTACTATAACACAAATAAAAATCCCTTGCAACTTATTTTACTACAAGGGGTTAAAAATATTTAGCTCCACTATTATGTTACTCGTATCGAAGCGCTTCAATTGGATTAAGCTTGGATGCCTTTTTGGCAGGCCAAAGACCGAAGAATATGCCTACGGCAATTGAAAATCCTGCTGCGATTAAGATATTGGAAATAGTGACTTTGGTGGCCCAACCAGCCAGAAATGAAAGCGCTGCGGACGTTAGCACACCAAGCAGTATTCCCATTAAGCCTCCGCTTAATGTCATAACTACTGCTTCTATAAGAAACTGGGTCATAATGTCTTTTGCCCGCGCTCCGATTGCCTTGCGCAGGCCTATTTCGCGCGTACGCTCAGTAACAGAGACAAGCATGATATTCATAATACCAATGCCTCCGACCAAAAGAGAAATAGCGGCTATGCAACCTAAAAGCATGCTCATAGTTTTGGTAGTAGAAGAGAGCATTTCCTGGATCTCGCTCATGTCACGCATATGGAAATAATCATCGGGGTTCTTATATATACGATGACGTTTTGCGATAAGTTGTTCGATCTCCTCCTGAGCGTCTTTCATTGACTCTACTTCATCTATCTCGGCATAAATACCGTCCAGATAATCCTTTCCCAGCACCCTATACATGGCTGTTGTCACAGGCAGATAAATAACATCGTCTCTGTCTCGCCAGCCGCTTGCGCCCTTTTCAGGAGCAATACCTATCACCTTAAAATTAATACGGTTTATTTTTATTGTCTCACCAACAGGATTTACATTGCCAAAAAGTTTCTCGACCACGCTGAATCCAAGGATAGCTACTTTATAGCGCTGGGCGATCTCTTCTTTTGTAAACCACCTTCCTATCTCAGGTATAGCAGCCCGCATTTCGCCATAATCATAACCTACTCCTTCGACTCTTGTACTCCAGTTCTCGCTTTTATAGACCACTTGGCCGCTTCCATTTGCATAGCCAGCGGCGCTTTTCACCATAGGTCCCAGACCCTTAATAGCTTCGATGTCACCTGTGGTAAAACGCGTTACAGAGCCAGCTGCGCGCGAAGCGCCTCTTGCCTTTCCAGAGCCGCCTTGTATTGAAAGAAGATTGGAACCCAGCGTCTTAAGCCTCTGTTCCATGGATACCTTGGCGCCCTGTCCAAGCGCAACCATTGCTATGACTGCGGCCACGCCGAATAATATACCAAGCATTGAAAGAAATGAGCGGACTTTATTCGAAAAAATAGCCCTGAATGACTGGCGAATATGTTCCTTAAGTTCAATTTTTCCAAAATGGGACTGCTCTTGACCAGCCAAATCTTTAATTGAGATAATGGCTCTCTCCGGGCTTTCAGTCTTATGCCTGGTCTCATCAGAAACAATCCTTCCGTCTCGCATGGTTATGATTCTTTTTGCGTGCCGGGCTATTTCTTTCTCGTGCGTTACCAGGATTATAGTTTTGCCATCCTCGTTTAAATGCTTTAAAATTTTTATTATTTCTTCCTCGCTCTTTGTGTCCAGATTTCCGGTGGGTTCATCTGCTAACAAAATCAATGGATCGTTCACTAATGCCCGAGCAATAGCCACTCTCTGCTGCTCGCCTCCTGATAACTCACTGGGTATATGAGTCACGCGGTCAGCAAGGCCCACTGACTTTAAATTCTCCCTGGCGTTTTCGATTATGCTTTTTTTACCTGAATATACGAGCGGGAGTTCAACATTTTCAAGCGCGCTTGTCCTCCGCAAAAGATGAAACTGTTGAAACACAAAACCAAGCAGGCGGTTCCTTAGATGCGCAAGCTCATCATCCGAAAGTTCTGAGATCTCAGTCCCTAAAATCTTATACGAGCCTTTGTCCGGACGGTCCAGAAAACCCAGCATGTGTAAAAGAGTGGATTTACCTGAGCCGGACGATCCCATAATAGCCACGAACTCGCCCTGCCCGACACTAAGCGAGACATCGTCTAACGCAGCAATAGACACCTCTCCCTTGCCATAAGTTTTATATAGGCTCTTTAATTCTATCATTATCTTTTTCGTCCAGGCATGAACGGGTTAGTCCCTGATTTTTTTCTTTTGGGTAAGCGAGCGGTATCTTGCGCGATAACATTATCTTCCAGGCTTAGTCCGGAAATAATCTCAGCTGTCTGGTCATTGTTCAGACCTATTTCAACATCACGTTCTTGAGTCTTGCCGCGGTGGTCATTGACAAGAACAAACTGCCTTTTTCCGTCGTAATAAATGACGCTTGAGGGAATAGTTATGACATTTTCTGCTTTCTTTTCAATTACTTCCACTGTAACACTCATCCCCGAGCGAAGCGTATCAGGTATATCTTTTGGCAAAACATCGACATCATATATTGTAACGTTATTTATTGTCTCAGACTCATACGCCACATGATCTACCACACCTTCTATTTTGATATCAGGATATGCGTCAAGTGTTATCAATGCTTCCTGGCCCACCTTTACCCTTCCTATGTCAGTCTCATCAAACTGTCCACTCACTACAAGCCGATCAGATAAAACAAGTACCGCGTCAGAAGTCGCTACTGTCTGCCCCGGTTCAACAGCGCGCACTATGACCTCGCCGTCTATCGGAGAGATAATAGGCGTCTTTTTATACGCCTCCTCCCAATATTCTAATGTCTCTTCACCCTGTGAACGAGCAGCATCC
This sequence comes from Candidatus Omnitrophota bacterium, assembly GCA_042571405.1. GTDB lineage: Bacteria > Omnitrophota > Gorgyraeia > Gorgyraeales > Gorgyraeaceae > Gorgyraea. The sequence goes on from JBHPHU010000001.1 coordinate 50,507, forward strand.
ACTAAAGCCGCCCTCTCAGTAGAACTCATCCATGCCAGTATGTCACCCTTATTTACATGGATCCCCTCTTTAACCAAAATTTCTTCAATGCGACCGCTTATAGATGGCTTTAGCTCAAGCCGATTCTGCGGTTCTACAACACCTGTCGTAGTAACAACTATTTCTACGCTACCCATACTTGGATTTATAATTTTATCGCTTCCGCCGATAAGCCGATCATCACCGCTTCTTAAGCGAACAATCAAAAATACCACAATACATAATATAATTACTGTCAGAATAAAGCCTTTTCTGTTTTTAATCATATTCCAATGTCCCTCCTATTGCCTGGATCCAATATGCCTCGGCAATCAGCATAGTCGCCTGAGCATTAAGATATGACTTTTTGGCGCTCACAAGATTATCTTCTATAATTATCCAATTATCAAATGACATAAGGCCTGTTTCATATTGTGCTTGAGTTATCTTCGCTCTCTCCTCAGCTGCTTCAAGAAATTTCTTCCTAACAGAAACATTTTCTATGGTGTCCTGCAAGTCTTTCCACATCTCCTCTAGAGTAAGCAAAACACTATCGCGGCCACTTCGCTCATCTGATTCTGCCTGACGAAGCTTTGATCTGGCCTTGGAGATATCAGCGAAACGGCTCCCGCCTTCGAATATAGGTAAAGATACAGTGGCGCCAAAAGACCACGTGTCATTTTCAGGCGACCAGTCGCTACCGGTTTTTCCTGCAGAACCGTTTACATAAACCTTTGGGAAAAAATCAGCTTGATTAGATTTAAGGTCATAACGCGCCGATTCTTTCTTAGCGATTAACTCCTGAAGAAACGGCGTGGTATCAGCAAGATCCTCAATGTCAGGTTTAGTCTCATAGTCCTTTGCAACAGAAAACTCTCCTTTAACTTTCATGGAATTCAGTTTCTCAAGACCCATTTCTTTTGATAGCTCGCGTTGTGAAAGTATAATACTTCTCTCAGCCTGCCTGAGCTCGTATTCTGCGCTTGCAAGGTCTGCCTCAGCTGTTAAAAGCGAACCCTTGTGTTCCCTTCCTGCTTCATATCGCAACTTAACAAGTTCAAGATTTTGTCTTCTACGTTCAGAGATCTCCTCTGTAAGGGAAACTAGCTCCTGTGCCTTCAAAAGCCCGGTAAAGGCATCTCTCAAATCGAGCCTTATGTTAGAAGAGGTTACTATAAAATTATACTCTTCTGCCTCAAGAGTCTTCGATGAACTCGATATATTATGCAATGTCTTAAATCCATCGAAAATCAGCTGCTCCCCGGTTACGCTATACGAATAAGTATCAGTAGTAACCCCACTTGAAGCCTTCGCGCTTTTGCCTGATAGCGAACCATCTATTTGAGGAAGGGCTGAGCTTATTTCTATGAATTTGTCTTCTCTTGCTTGTTTGACACCTTCACTGGCAGAAATCAAATCAGGGTGCCTTTTCTTTGCTTCACTCACACAGTCTTCCCACATAAGTATCTCTCGAGCAGATGAGACACCTGCAAATAAAAATAAATATACAAAAATAATTATATATGCCTTCTTCATCTTTCTACTTTTTCATCCAACAATACGCAACGCAAAATACGGGACAATATTAAATACAAACACGGCTATTTTGAAAAATGCTATGCCGGCATAATGAATTGTATCAAAGCTTTCTACCGACAGCTTAAACCATTTGCTATGAAACCGGTAGACCCAATCATGTAACACCGTAATAGCAAAAAACCACCACAGAAGCAGTCCCATATTAATTATCGAACACCATCCTAGTGTTGCGCGCATCATCTCAATTGTCATTTAACACCTCCTCTTTCAATGTATTATATTCCAAATAAAATCCCCTTGCAACTTAATTTATTGCAAGGGGTTAGAAAGAGTGGCTCCACCTATATAGCGCATTTCGCAACTGGTTGGATTCAGGGGAAGCTGGAAAAACTGTCAAAAGAATTAGTGTTTATCGGCTAAATATCATCTTTTGTAATCCAACTAATAGCATTATCATAATTCTCAAATACTTTAGTTATATTCCCTGTTTTTATCTTATCGCCTTGAGACCACAGTTTATGCCATCCGTCAGACAATCCAACATTAACTACAATGGCTGACTTTCCATTCCCAATTTTTTCTTCGTTTTTCTTATGAAAGGTTCTTATTTTTTGCAAATCATCAAAAGACACTTTGTTAAATTCCAGAGCTGTGTGGTCAAATACTACATTGCAATTTTGCGAAAAATAAGGATGGCGCAACAAGTCTTCTGCCATCTTAATGAAATCCTCAGCATTCATCCTGCCGCTTGTCTTTACAACAAGTAATTTAGTATAGTTTATTTTATAATTCATTTTCTTATTTTACTCCAAAACAAAACTCTCCACAACTATTTTAATTGCAGAGTGTTACGTAGTGGCTCTCTGTATTAAATGAGTTTCGCAACTGGTTACACCTGAAAGGAGCCAACCTATTTACTCAAAAATCAGCTAATTTGATTGTGATTTAAGGATTTTAAAAAAGCTCTCGTTAGAGCTTTCTTGTAGGATTATCGCTCAGAGGCATGCAAAAATTAAGAAACTTGTCCCTTTTACTCACAGAAAGTTCTCTTAACTGCTTATAAAATATTGCCTTAACCAAAGTAGAATGTATCATGTCAACTGTCATAAGTATTAAAGATTTTATGTCCATTGTGAGCTACTCTACTTTTAGGAAATGGGTTAATAATGCCTATATATAGTTTTGCATCTTCATATAACATTTTATCTGTTTATCTCTTAATTCTTGATCCACAATTGGGACTACTTCTCTTATATGTTGAGGAAGCCCATAATCAGTTTCTTTTAATGTATCTATACGTATAACCCTGCAGGCCTTTTTAATCAATTGAAAATAAGGCACTTCTATTTCAGGAAGTTTTATCGGAAATTTATCGCTCATATCTGGGGAGCCTGGTGATGCTCCAGCAATATCATCTGTAACAAAGTAAGATTTTCTTTTTTTCATTTTCTTTTCATAAAGAAAAGTTATAATATTACCTAATCTTTGACTTACATTACTAGAATATTCCGAAACAAGATTCTGACCTGCCCGCAAATAAACCGCATTAAGGCTTTTATCGGAGATAAGCTCGTCAATAACGGGTTCGTAAATGGGGGGATAAGCAAGATTTACACTAACAAACGTGATTGCATACCACTCTTTCTTGTTACCGGGATATTTCAATTGAAATTTTATACGCGGGTGCCCCTTTTCTTCGTCAACTTTAATATTTGCAACATCAGCACCAATACCGTAAAAATCCAATGCTAAATGTTCCAGAGTATGATCCAAACTCATTAAATTGGGAAATAAGCTAAGTCCGTTTTTAAATCTATATTCAAGCCCAGGAGCATTTTTTTGTTTTAATTTCTCTATTTTATCTTGGCTTAAATTTTCAAAGTATTCCTTAAATCGCGCAGTAACTTCTTTATTTTTACCTAAAGCTCCATACATTCCATCCTGATAAAAAGCCATAAAATATCCTATTCGAGCATTAAAAGATCGCATGAAATTAATAACGTCATACGCTGCTCCCAGATAAACAGCGGTATATTCAGGATCATCATCTGGGTTTACAATTCTCTTAATCTCCATATCATGAAAAAGATATGAAACATCCAACATATCTGTTGCAATACCAATATTGAGTTTTTTGGCAATTGCAAGCCGTTTTTCAGAAGATGTTTCTCCTGCAAGCCGTACAAGAAGATTCTCTTTTTCATCCTCGACAAACAAAACAGGTTTTTTCAATATATTTTTCTTATTAATAACTTGTTGCATCCTATTTTTGCTATCCAAGGTACTATATTTTAGGGGAATACGAAGCGTGGTGACCCTAGTATTTGACATAAGAGATAATCTTAGATACCTATCAGCACTATAAGCTGCAGCTGAAAATAAAACCACAAACAATATTATTAAAGTTAACTGTTTTTTAATCCTTATCATAATCCACCCAAAAAACAACCCTTTCTCAAGAGTTGAGTTAATCTACTTATTCAATTATAAGTATACCACAAATATTGCTTATTTACAAAAAAATAACCTGCCAAAAATGACAGGTTACCCTAGTCGTTACTTATTGTAAATAAATGAGTTACAAGTAGTGGCTCCCCGTATTGGACGAGTTTCGTAACTGGCTAATTAGTATAAAAAATTAATATTCCACTTTCTATGCTTCTTTTGTGGTATACTGCAAGAAAAGGAGAAACCATGAAAGAAATTGCCTCGATTAAAAAAAAGAGAATCTGTAAGTTACTTCACTGTAAGAGTGTTTTAAGTATTTACAACCGTGGGGAGTACTGTTATTTCCACAAGAGAGAAGTTTTTAATAAAAAATCTCATCCATTATCCAGCATCAGCGCCAGTTAACAATACAAACTTTAAGAACCCTGCCCTCTTATTTTTACATACTGCAACATAAACAAAAAACCCCTTGCAACTTATTTAGTTACGAGGGGGGTTAAAAGTAGTGGCTCTCCCAAGACTACGACTTTCGCAATACTTCGGTAAGCTCAGTGCAAGCTTTTTTGGAGGAGTTTAGGGATTATTGCTTATCGCAAAAGCATGGTGATGAGTAATAACCCCACTTGCCATTCTTTCAGTAAATGGCAGCGCAAGGACATGTTGCTTTGGATGATTCTCAAAAGCCTGTTTGGTTATCTCAAATATTGCATTTATCTCTGATTCTTTCTCTGCGCGGATAATCAAAGTGAACCCTCCAAATAATATAAATTCTACTCCAAAACACAACCCTCTGCTACTATATTAGTCGCAGAGGGTTATAAAAAGTTTTATATATTATGTTTGGCTACGTAGTTTCTTTAAAAAATTTATTACTCCCAGTCTTCCAAATCGTCCCAGCCCGGCCCATCAGGAATACCGTCTCCTGAGTTTGGTGCTGGCCCTGGGCTCTTCCCTGTATCTGAGCCATTGGGGCCATTTGGTGTGTCAAGACCGCTGCCATCAGGAATTCCATCTCCTGAATTTGTTGCTGGTCCAGGACTATTCCCTGAATCAGCAGCCATCGCGGAGCCAATACCAACTAATAATAAAGCCATTAACATTGATAAAACCAATATTTTCTTCATGCTTTTCACCTCCTTATCTGAATATTTTTTATTATATGTCCGCTACATGCTGAATGTCAAGGCTTATAAAAAATAAGCCCTCTACACCAAAAGTTTGGTGAGAGCGCTTACCGATATGTGGCTCCCCCCCCCCTATATGACGCATTTAGCAACTGGTTGTGGCAGGATTTAGCTCTATAAATAAGGTACTCTAAGAATATTTTACCCTATGAACTTTCTTACTTTACTCAATAATTCCTCTGGCTCAAACGGTTTCATTATACAATTATCCGCGCCCATTTCTTTTATCTTCTCAGGAAGTTTGGAGCGAATGGCACTGGCAGTAAACAAAATAATGGGAATATGTTTAAATTTGTCATCAGATTTTAGCTTTTTACAAAGTTCATCCCCCTGCATTTTGGGTAAGAGTAAATCCAGTAATATTAAATCACAAACATCATTTTGCAGAAAGGCTATCGCCCCCTCTGCGTCAACTGCAGATATAATTTCATACCCTGAATGCTTTAATCTCATTGTTGCAACATCCATTATATCCGGCTCATCATCAACAATAAGTATTTTTTTTGCCATATTATATCCTCCGCTCTTCAATAGGCAAGATAAAATAAAAAGCTGTGCCCTTACCAAATTCTGATTCTGCCCAGATTTTTCCTTTATGCGCTTCTATTATTTTCTTACAAATGGAAAGTCCCAAGCCCGTACCTCCTACTCTTCTTTGTAGTTGCGTGAATTCTTGAAATAGTTTTTGTATGTCTTTTTTTTCGACGCCTATACCCGTATCTTTAACCATGACTTGAATAAAATTATCTCCTCTATTAGTACTAACAGTAATACCGCCCTTTTCTGTAAATTTAAGGGCATTATTTATCAAATTGGTTAAAACTTGAATGATTTTATCCTTATCTAACTTCACTTGAGGGAGATTGTCGTAAAGTTGAACCTCTAAAGTTAGGCCCTTCTCCTTAGATAAGAGCACCATTGCATTGCATATGCTCTTAACTATCTCATTTATATCGCTATTTTCTATTTTAAACTCCATTTTTCTGGCTTCAAGTTTCTGAAAATCTAAAACTGCGGTAATTAATCTATCTAATCTATCCACATTATTTTTGGCCATATTCAAATACTTGCCTTGCTCCTCATTGATATCACCGATTAACTTATTTAAAACTATACAGATCACTTCTTTGATAACGGCAAGCGGTGTTCTTAATTCGTGAGAAACCATGCCTGTAAACTGCATCCTTATACGCGAAACCTCTTGCAAATCGCCCATCATATGGAGCATTGCCCTTCGCATTCTGATTAAGTTTTCATTGCGCTCTTCAGTTTCTATTTTATTCTCTTCCAAATCTTTTATAATTGCCATAGTCTGGCGCATATCTCTGGCCACACCCACAATGCCGATAACCTTGTTATCCTGCAGCATCTGCCCACACTTAAAATTTACAGGTATAGCCTCGCCTTGTTTTGTAATGCAAGTCAAACTAATATTATATGTCGAGCCTACAGTAACTATGCTTTCGAAGTATACTTGTAATATTTTTTCTTCTTGTAGAAAAATTTTTTTCACTGGTTGGCCGATAAGCTCATCTTCCTGATAATCCAATAAATCCAATACGGCTTTATTTACTGACCTTATCGTGGCATCAAGATTGACTACGATCAGAGCATCCATCATTGAGGACATAATACAGTCTAAATACATTTTTTCCTCAAGTTTATTTTCTTTTTTTTCTTTAATGGTAGCTATTTTTCTGGCCATGTTTTTAAGTATCATCCTGCTTTCGGCTTTTCCTCAAGCTCTTTTAACTTCTTCTCTAATTCTTCCATCTTCAACTCCCTATCTACGGAAAATTTACTGAACCGCTCTAAGTCCTGCATCTTCTCGCTTAACTCCTTCTGTATTTTTTTACGCTCGGAGATATCGCTAATGTTACATTGGACAACTTTTGCCTTGTTGACTAAAAAAACTTCAGAGTTCAATGCCGGGCCTTTTTTGGTTTTTATTGGTGTGTCTTTGTAATGTATTACACCTTCTCTTTCTAATCTAAACATCATCTCTCGAAAGGCTTTCTCATTTTTAATCACTCCTAAGTCCCAGAGCTTCTTTTTCAAAAACTCCTCTTTGGAATAACCTAGCAATTTCTGGGCTATTTCATTAGCATTAAGGACGGTGGCTTCGATTTTGTGAATAAGCAATAATACATTATGCGATGTCTCAAAAGCCCTGTGATAGCGCTCTTCGGACTCCTCCAATTCTTTCTGTAAATTCTTACGTTCGGTTATGTCTTCAATAGCCAGTAAGATTAACTCTTCTTCTGTTGCTGTTGCAGTAACTCCTTTCACTATTATTGATGCTACTTGCCCAGGGATGCGCAACTGACAGACATTTAGGCTCATTATTCTCTGTCCAATTTTCTCAAATTTATGGGCTACTTCATAATTGTTCACAACTTTTTTTTTGGTAAGACTTCTTTTAATAGTTTGATCAGCTCAGGTACATTCCATTGCTTATCATCTAAATCATAGAAAAACTGGCCTATTGTATCTTGTTTTTTAGCCTTAAAAGTGTTATAGAAAGCTTCGTTAGCAGAAATAACCCGCAATTTTTTATCCAACACTAAAAACGGCTCTCTTAGAGTAGAGATAATGCGATTGCCATAATCTAAGGCTGCTTTAATTTCTAACTCTTTACCCTGGTTTTTATCTTTCATTTTTCAATCCCTCCTTTTTTTATGTCCTTATTCTTTTACGGATTTTCTAAAGAGTTTCTTCATTTAATAATCCCTCCACTTTATGTATGAATTCTGTGGGATGGAATGGCTTTACTATAACGTCTTTTACTCCAAGTACTAAGGCATCATCTTTCATCTTTTCATTTTTTGCTTCAGTAACAATGATAGCGGGAATATCTTTTAGCCTGTCATCGTTTCTGACTCTTGACAATAGCTCGCAGCCGTCCATCACAGGCATCATCAGATCTACAACTAGCACGTCAAACTTTTCTTTTTTGAGTACGCTAAGGGCTTCTTTGCCGTTAGCAACAACTTTCACCGCATACCCTTTAAACCGCAGAGCCAGGTTTACGATCTTTATGGCCATTGTCGAATCATCCGCTATTAATATTCTCTTACTCATTGAATATACCTATCTTTTCAATGACATTAACAGTGCCGAATCTATTGTCATTACATTCTCTCATAATACATAGAGTAATAATGATAAACGTTTTCTTGCTTCAAATCGAAGTATATGTATTTTTATTTAATGTGACAATGAGGAAATAACAGGTAGGTAATGGGTATGATAAATACCTACTAAGGCTTTTCTTCTAAAGACTTTGTAAGAAAGAAGTTAGATTAATATTCTTTTTAGCGAGGCCGAGTTTTTTACGAATATTCCTGCGGTGTTTATCGGTTGTCTGGGAGGAAATATTCAAAAGATTTGAGATCTCCTTGGTCGTCAGGCCTGACTTGACTATATTGCAAATCTCGATCTCTTTAGGCGTAAGTTTATTTTTTTGTTCTATCAGTCTATGACCAAACGAACCAATCAATGCCTTTAGACTACTTTCGAGTAAATCAAAATATTTACGTGAAACTCCGCCCTTCATCTTGATCCTCTTTAAGATAGGCATGATTACATCATCTACATTTATAATAATATCATCTTTTAGCCTGTTTTTTTCGATCTCGATCTCTTTTATGATTTCCTGAAAAGCAATATTTTTATCTGATAGAAGCTTTTTTTCCTTTTCCAATTCCGAGTAAGCTTTTCTCAGATCCTCTTCGGCGTTCTTGCGCTTTGTGATATCAATGGCATATGAATTTATATATCCGCTTTCAATCACAGGAACTAGGTCAAACAAAAACACTCTTCCGCTAAGTTCTGCTTCTACTCGTTGTCTCTTCTTAGAATCATAAACGTTTTTGATCATCTTGATCCATTTTTCAGGTATCTTATTTCCTATTTTTGTTCTATCTTCCAAAATTAGTTCTCTACTAGCGGGGTTGGCATATAATAATATGCCATCCTTTGAAACCCTGTATACTGGATTTGAATTTTCTTCCGGGAATCTGGCGAGGGCTCGAATCTCTTTCTCTGTCTTCTTACGTTCGGTGATGTCAACATTGACTTCTGCTACCAACCATTCGCCTTTTTCATTCTGAAAAGGGATGGTGGTAACTTGAACTGGTCTGTTATCCTCCCTTGACAACACCTCTTCGCTCACTATAGGCTTTTTTGTCTTTAGCGCTTTTTTAACTCCGCAATCTGTGCAAATTTTATTTTTTTCCATAAAGTATTCGTAACACTTTCTTCCTTCATATCCGCCGTAAATCTTCTGCCACTCCGGGTCAATATAGACCACATTAAAATCCGAATCTATAATATCCAACCCTGTCTTTGTGACACCTAGGATAAATTCCATGTGTTGTCTTGTTCCCCTCAGGCTATTCTTCGTCTCCTTGAGATCAGTAATATCCTCAATAGCAAGAAGTATCATCTCCACGCTATCAAGACGGCGGGCATTTAAAAGCATTGATTTTAATCCGATGGTCTCAAAGTTATGCTCAATCTTGTAGTTCTCAAAACATTTTTTTTTGGGAAGGATGTTCTCCAGAAGATGTCTCAGTTTAGGGATGTCCCACTGCTTATTGCCCAAATCGTAAATGAAATGCCCTACAGTTTCTTCAGGGTTAACTTTAAAGATCTGATAGAAAGAACGGTTGGCTGAGATTATTTTCAAGTCAGCACCAAGCACTATTAATGGCTCCCGCACTGTATCTACGATACTTTCGGCATATTCACGTGCTTTCTTTATCACTTGTTCATTCTTCTTGTGCTCAATATCAGTTATCTCAAATTCAGCTATCTGCTTTTGCAAGAGTTTTATCTCATAAATGAGTTCTTCTTTTGTTTTGTCTTTCTGCGGCATAATTCTCTTCCCAAAAAATAAAAAAACCAAGGCCTGCATATCTGCAATGACTTGGGTTCGTCTTACGAAGCTATCTAAAACAGGCTAATTTTACTTGTTTATATTTCTTATCCAAAAAAACTTCTTTGGCTAGGTATTTAATTGATATTATACGTTTTTACATACTTAAGTCAACTATAAATTACACTTACAGACTGTCCAGTGTAAGAGATAAGGTCACTACATACGAGAAGGCCCTTTGACTAATAAGTCGAAGGGCCTTCTCGTTTAAACTGGCTCCCTGTATTGGACAGGTTTCGCAAATGGTTATGCCGTGAAGCAAAAGCTGTCTCTTTTAGCGACTGCCTTCCTTACGCTTTGAGAAACATTCCTTACAGTAGACTGGGCGGTCTCCGCTAGGCTTAAAAGGGACTTCACATTCTTTTTTACACTCTTCGCAAATCGCCTTGTGCATCTCTCTGGGACGTCCAAATCCACTACCACCTTGAAACCCCATGCTTCCTCCTTTATTGTTCAATTAATCTGCTAAACACCAATAGTATATTCCAGGCAAAAGCCAATTGCAACATATTTTATCACATAAGGTTAGAATTAGCGCGCGCGAGGAAGCGGAGAAATTATTGAGCAAAATTGTCTGACTATCTCTATTTAATATACACAATTTCATCTATTAAGTATTGTCTTAACAGCCTGCTCAAGCGCAGGATTGAACCGTTCAGGAGATTTAAGCATTAGAAAATGGTCCAGCCCGTCCAACTCAATCAACTCAAAATCTTTTATATGTCGTTTGTTAGCCTCAATATCAGTCGGCCAAAGGTCAGCATTTACGGCTATAACCGGAATATACAACTCATCAAACAACTTAGCTACATCACCTCTCAGATAATTACCCAATGTTTCATTAATAGCACTGATGGCAACTTCAGGATCAGCCAAAGACATATCAGAAATAATCCACTCATTAACCTGCAAATTATCCAAACGCAGCATCCCTCCAACAAAACCTCTCATAGCCTGCTTAAAATCTTCTCTAAAGGGTGTAACCATCTCCTCAAACTGTTTTTCGCTTAAAGGATATTCCACATTTTGGAAGTCATCAACCACAACTAATCCAATAACCTTATCCGGCATCAAAAGGGCCGCCTCTACACTCACAAGAGCCCCCATAGAATGACCGATTAAAATAACTTTGTCTGCTTTAATGCTCTCAACAACAGTCTTCACATCCTGGCCAAAAGCTTCAGTTGTGTAGTTCTCTCGTTCACTCCCGGAACGGCCATGTCCAGCCAAATCAAGCAAAATTATACGATATTTCTCCTTAAAATAGTTGACCTGCTCCCTCCAGTAAGTAGCGTCACAACTCCATCCATGAACAAACACAAGCACCGGCCCCTTTTGGCCATGCTCGTAGTAGTTAATCTCTATGTTATCGTTAGAGATAGCTATTTTACCGACCTCAAAGCTCTGCTGAGTATCACCTTGCTTAACAACCGATAAAAGAGCAATTCCGGCTGTTAAAATCATCGTCACTAGAAGTACTAATTTAATAATTTTATTTTGTCTCATCATTTTCTCCTCCTCTATAGATATTAATAATAGGTTATGATTTTACTACAAATAAAAACCCGTTACAACTTTAATAATTACAACGGGTTAAAATAAGTGGCTCCCCGCATTAGATGAGTTTCGCAACTGGTTATATATAGGAGGAGCTAATAAACTACATAAAGAATCAGTAATTGTATCACTAGCGACCAGATAGTAGCTAGTAGAAATCTAGATATAAGTCAAATTTTCATTCACAGCGACTACCAATCTTTTTAAGCTTAATACTGTATTTACTCCAACAGCATTGGCAAAATCAATAGCAGTATCAACCGGATTTTCAGACTGAGTTATAGCGGCATTTACTAAAACAGAGTTAAATCCCATTTGCATGGCCCCTCGAGCCTGTGCAGCTGTACCTATGCCACATTCGGCTATCAATGGAATGTCAGGCTTTATCCCCCTAGCCAAAGTCATGACTTTCCTTATTAAACCCTTCTCTGCTTTTGTCCCTAATCCTTTACCAGAACCTGGCCGCGTTCCTTCAATGCGCAATGCAACAACTTGGTCAAAGTCCAGCAATGTTTCCAGCATTTCCCTTGTTATTCCTTTACCTATCAAAGGTAGGATTCTAATATCTTTATTAAGACTGACTAATCGTTTTACAGTAGCGACTATTTCGACATTTTTTGTCATTAAATCTGGGCCTCGTATTTCAAGCTTAATGTAGGGGATTTTTGAAAACTTGGCCCATAACCCTACCATTATTATGGCTTCGTCTTGTGTCTGAACTTTGCTAGTGTTCCCCACTATGATAAATTCCCTCGTTTGGCCTAGCTGCTTCAACTCTTCGTCAACTAATCTCACATGTTCGATCTGCATCGCCCTGGGAAGCATTGCAATGTTACTTTCCTTGCCTAAGTTACAAAAACCAGAATTCTCCTCAAAATTGGAATTTCGCAACCATTCTTCTGCGTCTTTTAAAGCAATACTTGATCTCAACTGCTCTATATCTCCTAGTAAAAAAATAAAAAATTGAGATTTAGATTTGATAATAAGATCGCATGCGACTTTTGGCAAAAGCGTAGCGATAGGGGCATTGTTATCATTATCGGCGCTAAGCAAGTGAGTAATTGCTGTTGGAGCTATTAAAGCATATAACGACTTATTGTTAATAATCAACCCATAAGAACCTTGAATACCATCCTTGTTTTGGATTTTTTGGAACAAAAAAGGAACTCGTAAGGAATCATTTGAACTTGGACAAGAATAAACAGTAGCAATAAACATGGGCACAATAGTTATCACTAATGATATCATTTTTATGTTAAAATTATATATTTTTCTAAATCCCTTCATAATTACCCCAAAAAAATAACCTCGTCCTCCTATTAAGGCTACACTGTATCATCAATCTAGTCTGACATTGATAATTATATCACAGAGGTTATCTTTTGACAAGAAATTCTGATGTACAATCCGATGTCATATCGACAAAAAAATAACCTGCCAAAAAATGACAGGTTATTTTAATCGTAACTTATTGATAATAAATAAGTTACAAGTAGTGGCTCCCTGGGATGGACGATGTTGATAGCGCTGGAGAATTTAACTCGTTTCTGCAAGTATATAATAAATCTACTACTATATTTTTAAAATATACCCTGTTGTTCTTCCTCTTCCAATTTTTTGGATAACTCCTATCTCAAGAAGCCGATTAAAATCCTTACGTGCTGTTTCATCAGAACATTGAGCAAGTTTACAATATTTCTTGGTTGTCATTTTCTCAGAATGTTCAAGCATCCACTTGAGCGCTTTTATCTGTTTCTTGTCAAGCTCAGCTTGGACCTTTTGACTTAGAATATCTCGGATACCTCTGACGTTTGTTTCTTTTTCGATTTCAACTTGAACATCTTTCAATTGCTCAGCAAGAGCCTTCAGGTAATAAAGGATAAAAAATGTTGCGTCATTGCCATGAACTTCTGCATTTTGTATCGCTCTATAATATTCGCCACGATGATGATCAAAATAATCTGAAGGTGAAAGAAAATTAATAAATTGATAATCTTGGTTCATCAGATACAAATTTGATAAAGCTCTAGCTAATCTACCGTTACCATCATCAAAAGGATGTACATGCACAAAATATAGGTGTACTAGCGATGCCTTGATCAACGGATGAGTCTCATAAACCATATTTACCCACTGAACGTAGGAATCCATCATTTGCACGACTTTAGATGCTGGTGGACCTTCATAAACAACTTGTCCTTGACCGTTAACAACATATATGGGCCCTTTACGGTACTTCCCGACAGTAATGGGCTTTTCCTTGTGAGTATTTTTGACAAGAATCTTGTGTAATTCGCAGATCATGTTATGTCTAAAAGGCTGGTTCCTTTTACTGCGGATGTATCCTAATGCCTCCCTATTATTGGCTATCATTTGAAGGCTTTCATCTCCATAGTCTTCTTTAGAAGGTCTGTTTAGACAAAGCAGTGCTTCTTCCAATGACGTTACAGCCCCTTCAATATGGCTGGAATAATAAGCTTCTTTTTTTTCAATTTCTGATTCTAATCTATTTAGAAACTTTTTTGGAAGCTTAAGCGATGCCAAAAAACCCCTGTTTCTTTCTATTTCTGAGATCAGGTTTAGAAGTTCGGAAGGCAAAACAAACCAAAATGGTTTGTCCTTTTTATCAAAAAGCTCCAGCGAATTTGCTTTGCGATAGCGCTCTTTCTCGATCTCACGCCACTTTGAGATACTATATTTAGCTACAATTTTGTGTTTTTCTGGATAATTTATCATAATAAAATCACCAACTATTCGCCAATAGTATGCCTTATCTTTTACTGTTTGTCAAGTATAATCGCCAATAAATTGCCAATTATTCGCCAAGCAGAAAAACTTAATGCCATCTACTTTCGACTTATGAATCTTTTTCAGATAAAAAAATAACCTGCCAAAAAATGACAGGTTATTTTAGTCGTAACTTATTTAAAATAAATAAGTTAAAGAAGTGGCTCCCCCGCGAGGACTCCGGCCTTCGGCCTAGAACCTGTCGCTCATTTGCATTCGCTCCCCAAAGGGGCTCTCCTTCGACTCTGCTCAGGATGGTTCAAGGGATGGTGAGCCTGTCGAACCATGCCCCTATGGCGTTCCTCGCTTCGCTCGTCACTGTTACCCCGAAAGCGTGGGGAAAATTTTTCCCCACACCCCTTTGGTTCTCGTCCTCGCGGGGGAGCCAAATTTGACACAAAAAAAGACACCAGGCAAAAATGCCTGGTGTCAAATTTGGCTCCCCCAAGACTACGAGTTTCGCAACTTTTTGGATGAGTTTAGGAATTATTGTTTGAGCAAGGAAGTAGATAAGCTATTAGCAATTATGACTTAAAAATAGCTATTTTTTCTTAGTTTCCATATATTCCACAACTTGCAAGAGAAAAGAACATCCACCGGCTAAGCCGGTGGATGTTTACTAATATGGCCTTTATTTCTTAAATTCTTTCGATGCGCAGTTCATAGAAGATGAGCGAAAAGTAATTTTTTTGATTGGCATCTTGTCTTTAAGAAGCTCGTATAAGAGTTCACACCAATTCTCACAAGTAGTAACTTTTTTGCTAACAACTATTCTGTATTCTGGATACGACCAAGCAAGTGGGTGGTCTATCTTTTTAAGAGGAACGCAATGCTCTGGGTCGTTAGTAATGTTTGCCTTTTTATATACCTCAAGCATCGGCTCAAGAAGAGGGTCGCCTTCCTGCAATATTGTTGCGTGGTGAAAATGGTCACAAACTTCCCATGCTTTTTTGAACCCATCTTTACAAGCATGTGCAAATCCAGTTACCGGGTCTACGGTATCTTCGAGTTCAATCGTTACAAGGCCTGAATGACCATGAAGGTGCTTTGCTTCGCGCGGCCAATTCATAAACCTATGTGCATACTGAAAATCAAGTTTTACTATTGATGTATACTTATCTTTTGACATGATAGTTTCCTCCTTTTGGTTAATGTCCATATTTTTATATTATTTACTGCATGCCGCTAGTTACGCTTTATTTTCTAAACTAACCCCCTTTCGTAATATCTACTAATAGTAATTATTCCTATTAGTAGGTCAAAAAACTTACTTCTTACACTTACCGCAGATACCCTCCAATACAACTTTTTTATTAAGCACTGTCAACTTATTCTTAATGTAACTAGGTATTTCGATTTCATCATATGCTTTATTATGAAAATCTATTATTTTATGACACTTTACGCATTGGAAATGGTGATGATTGTCTATATCCGGGTCAAATCTTTTTGGCTTTCCATAGCCTTCAACTACTTTAATAATTCCTAAATCCGCAAAGGAAAGCACGGTTCTATTGACAGTGTCTAATGAAATATGAGGAAACTTTTTTCTGACCCTTTGATAAATAAGGTCTGCGGAAGGATGGTCAGAAGCACCAAGTAACTCTTGATATATAGCAGTTCTCTGTGGTGTAATCTTTAGATTATTTTCCTGACACTTATTTACAAACAAGTTTAATGACTCGGTTTTCTTATTCATACTAACTACTATATAGGATTAACTACTATTTGTCAAGCCATGTTTTAAAAAAGTTCGATAATAAAAATTGGGTTAAAGAAAAACCCACTGCAACTTATTTAATTGCAGTGGGTTATATAATGGCTCCCCGGGCAGGACTCGAACCAAACTCTTAATTACTCTTAACTATACTTAACTGTATGTCGATGTTCTTAACCTCGAACTATTCTCTAAGTTATCTCTATGTTTATTCTAGTAAAATTTTTCTCCTTTAAGCTTGACTTTGTAATATAAATAGGTTACAATTGTAATACAAAGAGGTTACAGACTATGGATATAACAAGAATCTTCAAATCTAAGGCCAGGCAGGCAATATTTCGTCTGTATTTCACCAATCCGGAAAAAAGTTTTTATCTTAGGGAATTAGAGCGTGAGCTTGGCACTCCTGTTTCTATATTGCGCAAGGAACTCATATCTTTAGAAAAGGAGGGTTTTTTCTCCTCTTCTAGACATGGAAACCTCTTATATTACTCCCTTAACAAGGAATATACGCTTTATAACGAAATCAAAGCCATTGTGTTTAAAACCGTCGGCATACAAGGGTCTCTTTCGAAGGCACTTCTGGATATAAAAGGCATTGAGGCGGCTTTCATATATGGATCATACGCTAAAAACGCGAGTAACGCCAAAAGCGACATTGATCTTTTTATTTTGGGTAATCCTGACGAAGATATAATCGTGAAAAAAATAAACAGTCTTGAGAAAAGCTTAAATCGTGAAATAAACTATAGTATATATACAAAAACTAACTTCGGGAAAAAGAAAAAACAAAAAGATTCATTTATTGAAGATGTTTTAAAAAATAGGAAGATTTTTCTGATAGGAGGTAAAAATGACCTTTGATAGCTTCATAAAAGAATATATAAAACGCGGGCTTATTAAAAAACAGCCAAAAAATTTAAAGACTATTGAGAACCTTATTTCCAGATCCTATAAAGAAATCAAGGCTGCCGAGGCGAATATAAAGATCGATGAAGGAATTGCCTTTACTATTGCATATACAGCGATGCTTCACGCAGGCAGGGCTATTATGCTATTTAAAGGTTATAGACCCCACGATGGCTATCAGCATAAAACAGTTGTCGATTTTGCGTCAATTGTGCTTGGTGAACATTACAAAACTCTAACACAACGTTTTGACAAGATGCGAAGAAAAAGAAATATATTTACCTACGAAGTCAGTATTTCGATTTCAGAAGAAGAAGTAAAAAATGCGCTTAAGTCTGCTAAAGATTTCATAAAAGCCGTCCGTGAGTTAATCGAAAAAGAAGACCCCCAACATAAATTCAGATTCTAGCGTCTTATCCGCTCGCGTAACTAGAGATAAAGAGAGATAATACAGAGATAAAATCCTAGTTTATCTCTGTATTCAGGAAAATATATATTGGATATACTTCGAAATAATCGCCAAAATAGCCCGTTACTAGAAAGTGTTAACTAAGTGGCGATTTAGAGATAAAGAGATAAGGTGGGAGTGAAATCCCTAAAGAAGATCTTTTAGAGATAATCGAATAAATTAAGAACAAAATACCGTCGGAAAACATAGCGCCTAAGTGTTTGACGCGTTGTCAGATACAAAAATAGCCTGGCAAATTCTACCAGGCTATTTTGTTGTAACTCATTATATCTCAATAAGTTACGATATATGGCTCCCCCGCGAGGACTCGAACCTCGGACAACGTGGTTACACTCTGACTCCGATTACTCGGAGAGTCGGACTATACCTTTGCCATAGCCATTTCTGGCTTTAGGCAGCGAGTGTCTAGTCTCTGCACCTTTCCGTCTTCGCCAAGCAACTTTCGTGCTTGGCTTCGCCGGACTTGGCTCAGGATTGACCCAATTGCTTGGGCTTTCCCTGAATTTACTCGCTTTTTCACTCCAGAGTTTCCTCTGGAGGCTGCTAACTTTTGCGAAGTTTTTGTGCACTCGCTTCGCTCGTGCAACAGCCACGCGCTCTACCAACTGAGCTACAGGGGAGTGTGAATTTTGTTAAAGAACGAATATTAATTATGCTACTTTACAATTAGCCTCGCACATACGTTCCAGGCGGGCCCAGTTTTCATCAATATCTTTTTGGATTTCTTCCAGGATATGTTTATTTTCTTCCTTAAAGAGATGCTTGAATCTGCCCTGGGGTTTTAAGAATTCCACGACGGGCTTACGTTGTTTTGGCTTGTATGTAAATTTCCAATTTCCATTTTCTATTTCGATCAAAGGCCAGAAACCTGTTTCAACTGCTAGTTTTGATATCTCGATCGTCTTTTCCTGCGGGAATCTCCAGCCTCTGTGACACATGGAGATCACATTTAAGAATGCCGGGCCATCTACCTTAAATGCCTTTTCTGCTTTTGTTACAAGGTCATTCCAGCTAGACGCAGAAGCTTGAGCTACATATGGGATCTTGTGAGCAGCTACTATTGTTGTGAGATCTTTTCTAAATTGCTGTTTACCAGAACTTGCCTTTCCCGCAGGCGCAGTTGTTGTCGACGCGCCTTTAGGCGTTGCACCGGAACGTTGAATCCCGGTATTGTGAACCACTATGCCATCAGCAATAAAATTATGTTCACCTTCTACCCTTAGATCTAATGTCGGCTCTTTACCTACTAACTTTATACTTCCTACCTTTTCCATTTCGAAATATTCGTTACCTATTAAAAAATTCTGATACTTATATTGATTAGGGTATTTTTTAACATTCCATTTTTCCCTGTCACTGAAGCATACATATCCATACTTCGAATCCTTCAATAACCTCCTGTTTACACATTTTGCTCCTCTTTCCTTGACCTGCCAATGGATCTTTCCTACTCTTTTACCCATTGTCTGTAAAAATAGTCTTAGGCTCTTGAGTAAATCTTCACTTACTGAAACATAACGCCAACTATTTCCGCATTTATACCCGTCTGAAAGCATAAGCCCTTCTACTAGCGCTTCTTTTTGTTCTATTGGCAAAGCAAATGCCCAGCCAGGAATGGTTTTATTCTTCGCGCCAATACCAACACCCAAACTCTTTATGAAATTCCCCAAATTTACAGAATTTGCATAAACGTACTCTTCATCAACAGAATTTATCTTGCTTCCGAAAATCTTCGCGTGAATCTTTACAAGCTCTTTCCTGCCAACTGTATTTTCAGGAAGCGCAAACCCCACTTCTCCTCTTTTTTCTCTTATCCAGCCATCACCTATATATAATCCCAGATACTTCATGAGGTCTGGACTAGAGGAACGCGGTATATTGATATCGTTTAACTTATTTACCTTATAATCGCCTTTCTTAACCTTCCTAAAATCAAATATAGCTGACTTAGAGTATCCATTTAACCCTTTTAAAGTTACTACCTCATCTCCTATCTTTACATCTTCCAGTTTCTTCCACGCAAGCCTGTTGGTCTTGCCTGTTCCGCCTCTCTTTAAAACTAAAAACGGGTGATTCGAAGTAGCTTTTATAGAATGGTGCAAAGTATTAAGCTCGTAAACATCTTTTACCCCATTATCAAAGACGCCTGAGCATTCTTTTAAAACCAATTGATGCGTCTTCTGGTCAAAGGCATATACTTTATCGCCTATTTTTATTTCAGTAATTTTTTTAAGTCCCTTTTCCGTCATTATCATAGATGAAAGGCTCAAGCAGTTCATATAAGCTTCGTTATTATAGCAGACATATACAAAATTATGGCCGCGTTCTAGCGCGCCTGAAAGCGATTGAAGTCCTATGTCAAAGGTCCCTCCATCGCCGCCGAATGCAACGAACTTGATTTCCTTTTTGATCTTTCCTTTTTTCTTTAATGCTCGATAAGCTGTTTCAACGCCGCTTATCGTCGCCGCCACATTTTCAAATGCATTATGGATAAATGGCGTTTTCCATGCAGTATACGGGTAAATAGTAGTTGCTACTTCGAGACATCCTGTAGACGCTCCAACTACTACAGGATCTTTTGTCCCCAGTAAGACCTGACGCACTACAATAGACGCGCCGCATCCTGCACAAAGCCTGTGTCCGCCTGATAAACGTTCCGGTTGTTTCGAAAGTTCTTTTATGTTGGCCATGTTTAACCCTCTCAACCTCGTAGGTTGCCTACGGCAACCTACGAGGTTAAATATCACTCCCTCGAGCCTAAATAGTTTAAGGGTGTTTTTACCTTACCTGCTTTTAATGTATCCTGTAACTCTACGTAAACCTTACTTATATCTGACGGAAAGATATCTCTTCCGCCAAGACCATATATGTAATTTGTGATCAGCGGTTTTATACCTGAATCATATAATGCTGCCTTTATCTCTGTATAAAGCGGCCCGCCTTCTGCTGAAAATGATTCGCTCCTGTCAAGGATAGCGACTGATTTTACATTCTTTAAGGCGTTTACAATTCTCTCCTTTGGAAACGGCCTGAAAATCCTTGGCCTTAAAAGTCCCGCCTTTATGCCTTTTTGTCTTAATTCATCTATGGTAAACTTTACTGTTCCAGCTGTTGAAGACATCGCAACTATTGCAATTTCAGCGTCTTCTAATTTATATGTTTCAATAAAATCGTATTTTTTGCCAAATGTCTTTTCAAATTCATTTAATACTTCAGGAATCGCGCTCAAGGCATCCCTCATTGCTTCTCCTTGCTGGCGTTTGTGCTCAAAATAATAGTCCTGTAGGTCGAGCGGCCCGTATGTTGCAGGATTATCAACATCCAGCAAAGGATTTTCGATCTTATATTCACCGACAAAATCCTTAACTTTTTTATCATCAAGCATATCTACGCCCTCTACACCATGAGACGTTATAAAACCATCCTGGCATACCATTACAGGGAGAAGTATTTTTTTATGCTCTGCGATCCTTACCGCAAGTACTGTATTTTCATATACCTCCTGGGCATTTTCGCAGTAGATCTGTATCCAGCCTGAATCGCGTGCGCCCATTGTATCTGAATGGTCACAATGTATATTTATCGGGCCCGAAAGTGCGCGATTTACAACAGGCATTACTATAGGTAGCCTGGTTGAAGCAGCAATATATACGATCTCCCACATGAGCGCAAGACCATTCGCGGATGTCGCTGTCATAGTACGCGCCCCTGCTGCTGCCGCGCCTACGCACGCGCTCATTGCGCTATGCTCTGACTCAACATGTATCACCTCTGTTGACACCTGGCCATTCGCAACATAATTCGCAAAGCTCATAACAATCGCTGTCTGCGGCGTAATAGGATATGCAGCCACTACATCCGGCTCTATCTGCTTCATTGCATACGCAACTGCCTGATCGCCTGTTAATGGAATCTTCTTGCTCATTTTAGTTCCTTTTTCATGTCAATGCACTTTACAGGGCAGATTGACGCGCATATGCCGCAGCCTTTGCAATGCTCATAATCAAAACCAACCATCTTACTGTCTTCTACCTTTATAGAAGAATCAGGACAATATATCCAACAGAAAAGACAGTTTATGCACTTCTTTTCATTCTTCTCAGGCCTGAATGTGCGCCAGCTGCCGGTATTGTACTTTTCGGCATTGCCTGCCTCTATAATTTTTCCGCCTATTGGGATTTCTTTCCAGGATTTCTTTTGCTCAGCCAATTTTAACCTCGTTATACGCTCTTTTTATGCCTTCGAGATTTGCATTAGTCTTCTCTTCGCCAATCTTCTTCAAAAACTTCCCCTTTATTCTTTCAGAAAGCTGATCTATTGAAACAAGAGAGTTCGCCTTTAAAAGCGCGCCGAGCATTGGCATGTTCGGCATAGGCAGCTTTAGAGTCTCAAGCGCAATCTTTGTAGCATCCACTGTTCCAACTTTGCCTTTTTTAAAATCTACCATCTTTCGTATCTCTTCAGGTGATTTATCTGTATTTACAAGAAGTATGCCGTCATCGCCCAAACCCTCTACTACATCGATAGCTCCTATAAGTGTAGGATCTATGACAACTACCATCTCTGGATTTGTGACAGAAGAATGGATAGATATCTGTTTTTCACTTATGCGATTAAAGGCCTTCATGGGGGCGCCCGCGCGCTCAGGCCCATACTCAGGAAACGACTGTATAAACTTACCCGTGTCAAGCGCTGCTTCTCCCAAAAACTGCGAAGCTGTCTTTGCGCCCTGTCCACCTCTGCCATGCCATCTAATTTCTATCATTGCCATAATTGTTCCTTATTTTGAGAAAACGTCTTATTATTGTATAATCCAGAGCCTCTTTTGTCAAGTGCTAGATTGACTGGCGACCTTCAAGGGCTTTTACGAGGGTTGCCTGATCTATGTAGTCTAAATTCCCGCCTACTGGAATGCCGTACGCGATCCTGCTTATTTTGACTTTAAGAGGTTTAAGTTCCTTCGAGAGATAAAGCGCTGTTGTCTCTCCTTCAGCATCTGAATCAGTAGCAAGGATAATCTCGCCCACCTTATCCTCTTTAACGCGATTTAAAAGCTCTTTTATTCTCAAATCATCTGGCCCTATGCCGTCTAAGGGAGCAATTGAGCCTAAAAGAACGTGAAATGTTCCCTTATACTGGCCTGACTTTTCTATTACAATAAGATCCTTTGGTTCTTCCACCACACATATAATGCCTTTATCCCTGCGCGCGTCACTACAGATAGTACAAAGGTCTTCTTCACTCAGATTGCCGCATTTTTTGCAAAACTTTATCGAATCCTTCACCTTCTTTATAACAGATGAGAATTTTTCCATGTCCTGTCTCGGTGCCTTTAATACATAAAATGCCATCCTCTCGGCGCTCTTTGCGCCTATGCCTGGCATTTTCTTGAAATGGTCTATCAATTCCCGCATTGACCTGGTATAAGCTGCCATCTATGCGTTCCTCGCCCGTAATATCTTTCCACCAAATATATTTAAGGCAGAATCAATCACAGGCTCTTTCTTTTTTAATTCATCCTTGGTAAGCAATGTAGAAGATTCAGGTTCCCTGGATTCTTCCAATGTTCTCTCTGTGAGAATAAATTGAAGTTTTATAGGTGTGTCCAATATCTGCGAAAGCGCTGCTTCTATGGAGGGTTTATTGTGTTTTTCCTCGAGTACTTCTCTGTGAAAATTCAACTCTTTCGGGAACCCGACAAATATCGTATCGCCTTTTGTATAATCAGGGGCGCCTTCTGCCAGATACGATGAAAGAGACATCTTCTTAACAGCCATTGCCTTTACGAGAATCGGCCAGGCATTTTTTACCCTCGCAATATCAACTGTTGACTTTATGCCGCTGTGCGAAACCATATTTTCTTGTTTCGTTGGATTCATGGCCTTTTTTACGCTCTCGTGAATATTTTTTGAAAAATTCTGCTGTGCCGTGTTTGGCGGTGCGCTTTTTAAAGATTCGGTTATCTCCGGCAATTTAGAAAGCATCTCTTCTATCGACACGATAGAATCTCTGGTAGTTAGCTTTATCATGCACAACTCCAGCGCTATTCTCTCGGGAAGAAATTGCTTTACCATCTTCAGGCCATTTGAGATAACGCTTATGACATAAAATATATCTCCATGTGAAAGAGACTCTGATTGTTTTTTTACCTTCTCTATGGCTTCTTTAGGCAGATCTATTATATCTTCTGAAACAACGCCTGATTTTACAATCATAATATTCCTGAAATGTTCGAGCATCTCAAGAAGAAATTGTTTGGGGTCTTTACCTGAATTTAATACCTCGGCTACTAGATGAATACTATCCTTTGTGTCCTTCTTTACGATCAAGTCGGTGCATCGAAAAAGTAATTCTTCTTCTATCATGCCAAGAGATTCAATAATATCTTTTAAGCGCACCTTGCCTTTTGAAAAAGACGCGACCTGATCAAGCACACTCTCTGCATCACGCATGCTGCCATCAGATGCCTTAGCAATATACAGAAATACGCCTTCCTCTATATCCAGTTTCTCTTTCTTTGATATCTCTTTAAGCGTTGCAACAATCTCTTTTATGGATATGCGTCTGAAATCAAATCTCTGACAGCGAGAAAGTATGGTTGTTGGAAGTTTGTGCGGTTCTGTGGTCGCAAATATAAATTTCACATGCTGAGGCGGCTCTTCCAGCGTCTTTAAAAGCGCATTAAAGGCTGGCATCGTAAGCATATGCACTTCGTCGATGATATAAATCTTGTAGCGGCCTTTTGAGGCGGAGAATTTTACTGTCTCGCGAAGATTGCGTATCTCGTCCACGCCATTATTTGAAGCGCCGTCTATCTCTATGACGTCAAGACTGGCGCCGCTTGTTATCTCAAGACATGAAGCGCATTTATTGCATGGTGTTGGAGTAGGTCCTTTTTCACAATTAAGAGCCTTTGAGAATATACGCGCAGTCGAAGTCTTCCCAATACCGCGCGGACCTGCAAACAGATATGCATGGTGCACGCGATTTAATGAAATAGCATTTTTGAGCGTAGTAGTGATGTGCTCCTGACCTATTACTAAGTCAAATTCCTGCGGCCGCCATTTTCGTGCAAAAGGAAGATATGTCATAATCTAAAAATTTATGGCTTGCCACCCGAAGTATGCTACGAAGATTAACCCCATGTGAACGTAGGGTGGCGGAGAGACAGGGATTCGAACCCTGGGTCCCGGTTTGATCCAAGACAACTCCTTAGCAGGGAGCTCCGATCAACCACTCTGGCATCTCTCCAATTTTTTTGAAGAACTCGTTACTTTTTCCGCTTCTTCTTAAAAAATTCTCTTATTAAAAAACTAACTTCTTCTTCTAAAATACCTTTTTTGACTTCAAATTTATGATTTAACTTCTTATGGTCAGCTAAATCAATAACTGAACCGCATGCGCCGGTCTTTGGGTCATCTGCTGCATACACGAGTTCTTTTATGCGCGCTAGGACCATTGCTCCTGCACACATGCTGCAGGGTTCAATTGTAACATACATCACACAATCTATCAATCTTTCATTTTTTAGCTCGGATGCGGCCTGCGTGATAGCTATCATCTCTGCATGCGCAGTAGGGTCTTTTAAGAGCTTTATCTGATTATGTGCCCTGGCTATAATCGAACCTTTATGCACAATTACAGAGCCCACGGGCACCTCATCCTTATCAAATGCCTTCTTTGCTTCGCGTAAGGCCTCTCTCATGTAAAACTCATGTCCTCTCATATCTTCCTCTTAAAAAGCGCTATGCCATATTCCCTGGTCGCAAAAGGAAACGGTCCAAATTGCTTGTATAAAACGTAATTTTCCCTGATATATTGCATTATCTCTGTAGCATAATCTTTTCCAAATACCGGATATCCGTATTCAGCTGTGTCCCTCTGCGTTAACGCTATATAGTCGACCTCTTCCTTCTCTATCCCAGAAATAATCTCATCTACTACGCCTTCTTTGGCAAGCGCAACTGGATGATAATTATAATAATACAAAGGATTTTCCATTTCCAAGAGAAAATTAAAAACCACTCCCTCTGGAAAAACTACCAGGGTTTCATCCTTAAGGGTATTTTTGTCTAAAAATTCTATTACTTCTCTGCACCTTTTTTCTCTATCATTGTTAAATGCATATAGGTTTCCTCTTTTTGATTCGATCTTTAATGTGCGATTTTCATAACAAAATCTTGAAACATTCAAGTGACTTATTATAAAAAGAGTAAATATGATTGTAAACCCTAATCTGAAAAACTTTCTCGCGCTCAGCGTTTTTAGAGCTCCCGCAACTATCTTAATAAAAAATAGATAATATATTATCATGCCGGGTACAACTATATAAAAACCATAATGGCCAGCCCATACATGCATCAGCATCCTGGTCATTAAGAGAAAAGAAAAAAGTGAAAACACTAAAATAAATAGGTTTTCTAAAGCGTTTTCATTTTTAGCTAACCTTACAAGCGAAATAAAAAACATAACCACGCAGATTATCGGTAAAGAGACGTATTGTATTTCATACGTAAAAAATATTCTAAATAAAATAGCGCCTGCCAGTATAAAAAATAAACCGATCAGAAAAGAAACTATATTCTTTCTTAATATAAGACCGCCTATTGCAAATAGTAAGCATAAAATCAAGTAATGCATAAAATTCTTAAACATTATTGACATATTTTTGGAAAGCTCGCCAGTACCTGAAAGCCAACTTGTAAAGGGGTTGCTCATGTCTATGCTTCTGGCCCATATGTCAAACATGCTGTTTCCCTGCGCAATGGCACTTTTTAGAAATAATCCGTAAATAAGCGCCGCTAAAATAATAGGCAAAATTACGCATAATAAAATCTTAGATCGTACTGAAATTTCAGGCGAAACCCTCCTATGATAAAAAATAAGGCCTATTGCTATAGAAAAAATAAGCATGACCCCCACATCTATCCTGGACAGGATAGTAAATAATACCATTAAAGAGCACCCATACCCGTATCTTGCATGGCTTTTCTTAAGCCACAGGTAAAAGAAATAAAACGCGGCCAGGCTAAAAGCTATGCCGTGTATAGAAGGATAACAATAAGGCAGGATAAAATTATAATTTCCATAATAGACATACTGGCCAAACGCAAAAACAAATAAAAAAGTAAAAACCGTAAAAGCGGAAAAGAATATATTAAAAAAGAATCTGGATATTTTATAGATTAATATGCTGACAACGCTTGTTGTAATAGCGCCGCTCAATGCAAGCGTATGTATATAGGGGCCTAAAAACTTGAATAAAACTGAATTAAAGTACGGTGAAAAAGGGCCGTATATATAAAAGACATCTCTGTACAACAGCTTTCCCATGCTCAGATGCAGAGGCACCCACATCTCTCGGCCCACGTCAACGATCAAATCCCCCCATTTAAACCATGTAAGATCCAACAGATAAACAAAAGACGCGGCGCAGATAAAAAAAGCAATCCAACCTTTTTTCCAGAATTTCCCGATATCCATATGCGTATATTTTAACACCACAGATTGCCCTTTCAAAGAATTTTTAAATATGTTACTATAATATAAAATGGCTAAGATACATCATGTAAAACACATTGGCAATCTTATCGCCGGGATATTTTCTTTCTTTATCAAGTCTCCTTCTCAAAAAAACAAGATATCCTCGATAAAAAAGATCCTTATCATAAAAATCTGGGGAGTAGGGAACATAGTACTGCTCATCCCTATATTAAAAAAGATCAGAGAACAACATAAGAATTCAGAAATTTACTTTCTTACGCTAGATTCCAATAAAGGCCTGCTGGAAAACACTCCGTATATTACAAAGGTTATCTACTTGAGGTTTACGACAAATATTTTTAGAATATGTTATGATTTTTTCAGAAGTCTCTCCTGTATTCGGAAGTTAAATATAGATCTATTGCTGAATTTTGAACAATGCAACAGGATATCTGCTATATTTAGCTCTCTGACAAAGGCCAAGACCAGCATAGGATTTGAACTACCCGGCTATGTCTCTTTGTATACAAATACAGTAAAGAATAATCCTTGCCTTCATGTTTCAAAAAACTTTGTTAACCTTGCAAATGCGGGTGGCATATCTATCGATAAATACGAATATATCCCATTCGCCACAAAGGCGTCTTCCAAAAAAAACGTTGAAGAAATACTAAAAGAGCGCTCTATAAATAATACAACTATTGTAGCTTTGCATATAGGTTCGGGACTAAATTTTACGGGAAAGCGCTGGAACAATATTAACTTCGCTCGTCTGGCAGACGAACTGATTCAAAGATACTCTGTAGCCATCGCGTATACAGGCACAGAAAACGAAAGAAAATTAATTGAGGATACGCTATCTATCATGAAGCATAAAGCATCCAATCTCTGCGGTAAATTTACACTGGATGAATTGGTTGAATTTTTAAGCCGTTGCCATATCTTTATCTCCAACGATACAGGACCCCTGCATATCGCAATATCATTAAGGATTAATACTGTTGGATTATACGGTCCGATGAACCCTGCGCAATACGGTTCATTAAATAAAAATAGCCTGTCTTTTTATAAACCTACCGGCTGCAGTCCGTGCTTAACAGATCTCAATAATAAAACAAGTTTCTGCAATGATCGTAAATGTTTGGATAGTATTACACCTGAAGAGATATTAAAGGAAATTTCGGATAGGTTCTTTTAAGGACAGTTTGACAGGCATGCTTTTACCAAAGACCCTGCTATAGCATTGTAGGCATCGCACGGTGTCCAGCATGAAGGACACATGCCATTAGAGCAGCGCAAACTAACAGCCTTAATGTAATCTGAATTCCATATATCAGAAAAATCCTCTCTCAAATCTTTTATATTCAAAAGTTTCTTATCATATACAGAGCACGGAAAGATATCCCCATATGGATCCAGAACACATGTTGAAGAAAGAGCTCTGCATTTAAGGGCGCTTCTTTTTGTCTTTATATACTTAAGGTAAAGTTTTAGATAGGTGCGTCGCAAAAAATTATTCAAAGATATCTTTTCCTTATCCATTTTTAGAATCTTCCCGATTTCTTTTATTATCTCCCTCTCATCAAGCTTCTCCATGTCTTGATTGTCATAATAAAAAGAGGATTGCTGAAATATATTTACACCTATATCATCAAATTTCAACTGCGGATAAACATCCTTGAGGGTTCTAAAAAAATCCTCAAATCTTCCTGTGTTATGCCTCGAAATCGTAAATACCGTATGGGCCTTGGCCGCTTTTGTAGCGTTAAGAAGCTTGAAGGTATCAATGGCGTTTTTCCATGCTCCCTTCACCCCTCTTATCTCATCATGCAGCGATTCTGGACCGTCTATGCTAACAGTGTATACCTGATTTATCTTTTTATGCTTTCTGGATATATGATCCCTTGTAGCTATTATCTTATCTGTCAGATAGCCATTTGTTGCAAAATGCAAGGCGCACAATCTATCAGAATAAAAAATTATCCTATCTACTATTTCAGTCAGATCATCTCTTAAAAATGACTCGCCTCCAGTAATTCCTATCCATGAGAATTTATTGGCTCTTTTGAAAAAATTATCAATCTCCCCCAGAGTCAGTTCATTCTTATTCAATGGTTTTTTCCATATGCCACACATCGCGCATCTCATATTGCATCTGTATGTTACTATAAAACCTAGTTTGAGCGGGAAGTTTGATCTTCTGAAATTTGAAAGGACTATTGATTTAAGAAAACGCGATCGGTTTATTAAATTACTTTGCATTCAACCATACCTCTTACCGAATTCACCATATAACATTTATCAGCCGCGTATATATCTTTCTTATACAAAACCTTTTCCTTTAATGGAAAATTTTTATTTCTTAGTAAGGCCTTGCGATAGACGCCATTTAAAAGACCGCATTTAAGTGGTGGCGTGTAATAAAATTTGCCTTTTTTTATAATAATATTAGAGATCGCGCCTTCTGTAACCTGTTTTTTTTCATTCGTAAAGATAATGTCAAAATAGCCCTTGTTTTTCCATTTTTTATATTCATTATCATAAAAATCTCTTTTTGTTGTCTTGTGGTACAGAAATAGATCCCCAGAAGAAACCTTTTTGTTTGAAAATCGCGTCTTTTGTATTTCAAAATCTTTATTTAGCCTGGAAAAGTTGGATTCTATCCTACCGCTTCGATCAAACAAAAGTCTTACCCTGTAATCAGAACCATTATTGAATTGTCTCTTAAGGCTATTCAGCACCTCAATAGCATATTTTCTATCAAATTTAAAATTAAAATAGCTCGCCGAAGATAAAAATCTTTCCATGTGCTCCTTTAAAAGAAAATAACCTTTTTTATTCTGCCACAATATGGTCTCTATAAGCTTAAAATCATTTTTCTGCTGGGTTATAAAATTTGCTTTTAATTTACACTCTTCAAATTCTTTAGCCGCGTCTGAATCAATAACAATACCGCTGCCTATACCCATTTCACCTTTTTTTGCCTTATTGTCTATCAATGCAGTCCTTATTGCCACATTAAAAACAGCGTCCCTTGAAGGCGTAAAAAAACCAATGCTCCCTGTATAAATCCGTCGAGGTTCTTTTTCAAGAGAATCTATTATTTTCATCGTGTTTATCTTTGGCGCGCCCGTAACAGAACCTGACGGGAAAATGGCCTTAAATAAATCATAGAGTGATACATCTTTCTTGAGTCGGCTTTTTACAACTGATATCATCTGTAAAAGCGTTTCGTATTGCTCCACCTCAAATAGCTTTTTAGTCTTAACACTTCCGGCTTTGGAGATCCTGCCAAGGTCATTTCTTAATAGGTCCACTATCATCACATTTTCACTTCTATTTTTAAGGCTCTTTTTCAGGCTTTTAATATTTAGCCTATCTTCTTCAATATTTCTTCCTCTATCAAACGTGCCCTTCATAGGCTTAACTTCTATCCGGTCTTTATTTTTTCTGAAGAATAACTCTGGTGAAAGAGACAGCATAGAATACTTTTGTGTTTTCATTAGAGCTGAATAAGAAACACTCTGTTTTGCCTTAAGTTCTTCGTAAAGCCTGTATGGAGATCCAGTAAAATCAAATTTATATTTAAAAGTGTAATTTACCTGATACGTCTGACCTTTTCTTATAAGACCCTTGATCTTTTTTATGTCTTCTACATATTTTTTTCTGGAAATATTAGGCCGTAAGTTTCTGATATTGTACATAGCAGTTGCGCGTGGCAGTAGATCTATTTTTTCCTTATGAGTGACTATATGTGGCTTTTTATATATGCCAAACCACATCAAAGGAAAACCTGAATCCATATCAAGGCTTTTTAAATTATCCTCAAATGAAAACCCAGCCTCATAGGAAATAAATCCCGCAGCATAATAACCCCTTGAGATCAAATCTTCTATCTCTAAAAATGCGCCCTTTACATCTTCTAACTTATATATAGATACTACCTTGATGGGATCAGAAAATAGATATGACCTGGAGTTATGCTTATCAAATTTATTCGTCTCGAGAAAGACAAAATTGTCTTTTGGGAATTTCAGCATTGGTAATTAGAAAGGTGTCTCGCCATCTCGCTGCCTTTAGTGGCGGACGGCGGAGAGAGCAGGATTCGAACCTGCGAGACTCTTACGAGCCTAGCCGCTTTCGAGGCGGCCCGATTCAACCACTCTCGCATCTCTCCATTATAATAAAAAATGGCTTGCCACCCGAAGCATGCTTCGAAGATTCGCTCTATTTGAGCGAAGAGTGGCGCGCCCACCCCGGTTCGAACGGGGAACCTACGCCTTCGTAGGGCGGCACTCTATCCAATTGAGCTATGGGCGCGTGTGTTATGTGCTTAATATATTATACCACGGAAGGGAAAAACTCAATTGATTTTTGCGGCGCGTTCTATTAGTTTTTCTGCTTCATTGTTTCTGCCGATCTTGCCGTACAATTCTGCCATGTTCCATAATATATCTGCCACATTATTATTATCTTTGCCAAAACATTTTTCGCAAATTGCTAATGCTTGTTTATAATTATTCTCTGCTTCACTATATCTGCCCTGGTCGACATAAACTGCTGCTAGATTATTCAAAGATACCGCTACATCAGCATGATCTTTGCCAAGGCTTCTTGTCCTCATATCTAGCGCCCTCTTATAAAGGCCCTCTGCATCAGCATATCTTCCTTGATCATGATAAAGCATCCCTATATTGTTCAAGCAGATCGCCACATCAGAACAATCATCACCTAAGGCTTTTTTATTAATCTCCAATGATAATTTATAATACTCTTCGGATTTGGCATATTTACCTTGCATATGATAAAGTCCTGCCAGATTGTTAAGTGATGTCGCTACATGAGGGTGGTCATCTCCAAAATATCTCTCAGAAATCCCCAATGCTCGCTTGAAATAAACTTCTACCTTATCATATTTACACTCTTTATAATAAAGCAAACCAATATTGTTCATGATTCCTGCCACATCAGGGTGATTAGCTCCAAAAGCATTAATTTTTATATCTAATGCTTTTTCGTAAAGAGGTTCGGCATCCGCGTATCTTCCTTGATCAACATAAAATCCAGCCAGATTATTCAAAGATGTCCCTATATCAGGATGCCCTCTATCCAGGCGTTTCTTCCGTATCTTCAAAACTCTTTTGTAAAGAGGTTCGGCATCCGCGTATCTTCCTTGATCATGATAAAGAACTGCTATATTATTCATATAACCCGTCACATAGATATGGTCTTTTCCAAAAGACCTTATTTGTATTGCCAATGCTTGCTTGTAAAGAGGTTCGGCATCCGCGTATCTTCCTTGATCATGATAAAGCATTGCCAGCCTGGCCAAAGATGTTCCTACATCATGATGATACTCTCCGAAGAACTTCACCTTTATATCTAAGGCTCTTTTGTAAAGAGGCTTGGCATCCGCGTATCTTCCTTGATCATGATAAAGCATTGCCAGATTTTCCAGATCACCTGCCAAATCAGGATGGTCGTCTTTAACATAATGTTTCATCTTTATATCAAACAGCCTTTTGTAGCAAGCTTCGGCCTCAACATATTCTCCTTGCTCATGATAAAGCACCGCCAAAGTCTTTAAAGCCTTTGTAACAAAAAAATGATCTTCTCCAAATTTTTCTTCTGCCAGCATCAAAACCTGTTCTGCCATATTGATTGCTTTTGCATATTTATTTTTTTTGATGAAACTCCGCTACTTTTGCAGACAATGCTTCAAAAGAGTCCTCGTCAGCATGAATACAGACAACTGACGTTACAATAACTAGAAGCGTTAGAATCCCTCGTTTTAATATATTCATATTGTTATGGTTCAAGGCGACTGCGAAAGTCTGACCATGGAAATCTTGTGCCAGGGCATTCAGTCTGAGCGCCTTTTACCTGACCATGGCCTAATATATGTGAATTAGGGATCTGGTAGTATTCTTTTAACTCATTAATTAGATATACAAGAGAGTCCATCTCTTTTGTGCTTACCCTGTCTTCGCTGAAATTCCCCACAAGGCATATGCCAATGCCGCGGCAATTCATGCCATCAGCCTTACAATGCGCGCCATCCTCCTGGTGCAGCCACCTGGGCGAGACTTCTATCTGTCCGTCTTTTTTTCCTGATGTTCCATTGTCTATAACGAAATGATAGCCCAGACCTTTCCAGCGTCTTCTCTTGTGCGCGGAATCAAATTTGAGCGCGTTACCCACATCTGTTGCGCTATGATGAACAATTATATAATCCCATTTTCTGGAAGGCCACATAGGTATTACTGCTATTATAGGAGCGGCATTTGGTATAACAAGTTTTTGCCCTTTCTCTAAGGCATTGACATCTCTTAAACTGTTCGTACCTACAATATCATCCACGGTAACATCATACATCTTGCTTATCCGCCATACTGTCTCGCCAGGCGCTACTTCATGATACACAGTACCCCTGGTTATCTCCGCAGGCGCGGTTATAATTTTTTGCGGAATAGTAGGATATGGCATAATAGTATGCAGGCTATGCGCCTCTCTTACTGGCACACGAGCGCAGGAACTAAGCATCAATGGCAAAACAATCAAAGACAGAATTTTTAATTTTCTCATATTACCTCGCTAATGTTTTTAAAGGCACGATCTTTATCCCCTGCTTTTCAAGCTCTGGTATTACATCTTTTATTACATTCAGTGTAATTTTTTTATTATGTCCGACCCCTATGGCGCTTCCCTTTTCAAGCGCTATTGCAGCTAATTCTCGAATCTGTTTTTTTATATATGCCTCAAGATTCTGCAAATCAGTCTGGTCTGTAATATCCAGAAATACATCTCTGACCACGCATTTTAATCCTATATCATGCGAAATATAAGAACATACTGAATCCGGTGTTGTCAGGCTATCCAGAAAAAATAATTCCTTTTTTTTCAGCTCAGCCAAAATAATACCCATGACCCTTTTATCCTTTGTGACCCGCGAACCTTGATGATTTGAAACACCAATCACGCCAGGGATACTTTTTATGTCTTTCTCCAATATAGAAGCTATTTTGGGCTTCTCCATACCCGATCGTATCGTATCGATTTCTGCCGCAATATTGGTCTCTGACTCTAATGGAAGGTGTAGAATGATATCGTGCCTATTACTATCCTTCGCAATTTCTTTGGCTACGTAATCTGAATATCGCAAATTTGGCAATATTGATATGGTAAGGGGGCTGTCTATCTCTAAGATAAGATCTATGTTTCTCTTATTATACCCCCAGTCGTCAATAACAAATGCCACTAAACCCTTTGGCCTACTGGTGCCCCTATAAAGCATAAATAATAATGCCAATATTATAACTACGCTTGTAATAAGAACACGCTTTTTCATAAATCTTTTAGTAGGATATTTGCTGGAGATTTTTCCACTATATCATTGAAAATTCCTAAAGACTCGGACAACTTTTTGAGCTCTTGAGAGTCGCCTACAGGCACGTTATTTGCGCCGCGTTCTTCCATAGCGTCTACGATACGCTTTATAGTTAAAGAACTAGTATCGCAAGCAGGCTGAAAAGCCACTACTTTGTATTTGTCAGTATTTATTTCGGAGACAATGCCGC
>JBHPHU010000002.1:0-70346 GCA_042571405.1 Candidatus Omnitrophota bacterium
TAGTCCTAATAAGCGAATGGTTGGAATCTTTTACCTCGAACAATAAACTCTAGAATAACCTCCTTCACAACTTGGTAGACGTTTATGAATGGGTTATGGTATAATAAACCCTTAAAATATGGCACAGAGGGTATTGGTTATCAATCCGTTTGGGGTGGGGGATGTTTTGTTTTCTACTCCTTTAGTTTCAGCTCTTAAGGAGCAGTACTCTGGGAGTTATATAGCTTATATATGTAATACTAGAACAAAGGAAATACTAGAGACAAATCCTGATATTGATTCGGTTTTTGTGTTTGAGAGGGATGAATATAGGAAGCTTTGGAAAAAATCAAAGACAAAGTCCATTAGGGAGTTTTGGAAATTCTGGAAAAGGGTTGCCATGGAGAAATTCGATATAGTGATCGATCTTTCTATGGGCAAGGAATTCGCGTTTCTGTGCTGGCTTATAGGCATAAAAGAGAGAAGGGGATTTAATTATAAAGGCCGCGGAAGATTCCTGACGCATAAGATAGCGTTCAATGGTTTTAATGACAAGCCAGTGGCAGAGTATTACTTGGATATTATACGCCGGGTTACGGGTTGTGGGTTACGGGTTACGGGTACAGTTTTACTTCCTATAGAAGAAGATAGGATATATATTGATAAGTTTTTAAAGTGCAAAAAGAGCTTATTGATAGGTATTGCGCCTGGGGGCGGGATTAGTTTTGGGAAAAAGGACCAGGATAGAAGGAGATGGGGCGCGGCAAAATTTAGCCAGCTGGCAGACAGTATAGTAGAAAAATATAATGCAAATATAGTTTTAATCTGGGGTCCGGGAGAAGAGGATTTGGCCAAAGAAATAAGCTCTCTTATGAAACATGATGCATTGATCGCGCCGGCAACCACCATACGCCAGATGGCAGAACTGTGCAAAAGATGCGGTACGGTAATCTGCAGTGAAGGCGGACCGCTTCATATTGCTGTGAGCCAGGGAATTAAGACAATATCCATATTTGGGCCGGTAGATGAAAAGGTGTATGGCCCATATCCGGCTTCAAAGAACAATATTGTGGTTGCGTCATCCAGGGAATGCAGACCATGTTATAAACGGTTTAAATTGCCGGAATGCGCTGCCAAAGAGTGTATTGAGGAAATATCAGTTGATAAGGTCTTAGATGCATTTATTATGGTAATGTCAAAATGAAATTTTTATTGTTTAAACTCGAATATCGAAATCCGAAATCCGAAACAAATTCGAAATACAAAATTCAAATGTTCTAAACGATATGTTTTGAATTTTAGATTTAGAATTTATGATTTGTTTCGAATTTCGATATTCGTATTTCGGATTTATGTATGTATTATTAGAATACAGGAGGAATTATGAAAGTGGATGTATTTACGCTTAGCAGGCAATATGAGGAGATAAAAGATGAAGTAAGGGATCCGATAGCAAAGGTTTTAGAGTCCGGGGCCTTTATTTTAGGGGAGGATGCTAAGCTTTTTGAGGAGGAATTCTCTGCTTACTGCGGTGTAAAATATGGCGTGGGTGTCAATTCCGGCACAGATGCGTTGTTTCTGGCGTGTCTTGCGTGCGGGATAGGAAAGGGTGATGAGGTAATAGTAATGTCTTATACCTACATTGCCAGCGTGCTTGCTATATCCATGGCAGGCGCAAAGCCTGTATTTGTAGATATGGAGGAGAAGACTTGTAATATCGATGT
Organism: Candidatus Omnitrophota bacterium; assembly: GCA_042571405.1. GTDB lineage: Bacteria > Omnitrophota > Gorgyraeia > Gorgyraeales > Gorgyraeaceae > Gorgyraea. The sequence continues at coordinate 1,704 of JBHPHU010000002.1, forward strand.
CTCAAAGATAGAGGACGCTATTACAAAAAAGACTAAGGCGATCCTGCCGGTACATCTTTATGGACAGCCAGTGGACATGGATCCTTTGATGGAGATCGCAAAAAAATACAACTTAAAGATCATTGAGGATTGTGCTCAGGCGCATGGCGCGCTTTATAAAAATAAAAAGGTGGGCAGTTTTGGGGATGCGGGTTGTTTTTCGTTTTACCCTACCAAGAATTTAGGCGCGTTTGGAGACGGCGGCATTGTTGTGACTAATTCAGAGGATGTGCGAAAGCAGATGCTTTTATTGCGTGATTATGGCAGAAAAGATAGATATGAGCATATACTAAAAGGCTATAATTCAAGACTTGATACTATTCAGGCAGCGATTCTACGAGTAAAGCTTAAACATCTGGATAAGTGGAATGAAAAGAGAAGAAAAAACGCGGCGCTTTATACAAAGCTCTTTAAAGAGAAAAAAGTAGATATAGTCTGTCCATATGAGGCGGATTATGCAAGACATGTATATCATATTTATACAGTGAGGTTAAAGAATAGAGAAGAGGTCATGGCCAAGCTTGCTGAAAAAGGCGTGCGCACTTTGATACACTATCCCATACCCGTACATCTGCAGGAGGCATACAAGGAACTCGGTCATAAAAAAGGGGATTTTCCAATTGCAGAAAAATGCTGTGATGAAATCCTGACACTGCCTATGTATCCTGAATTGAGCGAAGAAGAGATCAGATACGTAGTGAATTCATTAGCTGAGATTTTATGAGATTATTATTGATCGGCGCTTCTGGGGTTTTGGGGAGCAGGTTATATAAAGACGCTATAAACAAGAAATGGACTGTCCTTGGCACGTATTGTTCGCACGCGCATGAAGGGCTTTCCTACCTAGACCTTAGAGACCGCGAAAGTATTGAAAAGATATTTAAACTTTCCGCGCCAGAGGCGATAGTATTAGCAGGTGGTATTACAAATGTTGATTTGTGCGAGCTAAGGCCTGGTCTTGCTGAAGACGTGAATGTCAAAGGTACAGCGTATCTGGTAAGTAAGGCAAAAGAAAAAGGGACAAAACTGGTATTTTTATCTACAGACTATGTGTTTGACGGAAAAAGCGGGCCTTACATGGAAGAAGATAAGCCTTGCCCTGTAAATGTATACGGCAGGACAAAGTTAGAGGGTGAGAGAATCGTTGAGTCCAGGTTGAAAGATTATCTTATAGTGCGCACTGCCCAGCTATATGGCATGGATCATAACGCCAGGAATTTCGCTATTAAGATAATCCAGCGCATGCGAAATAATCAAGAGGTCTATGCGGCAGATGATTTTTATTGTACGCCCACTTATGTTACGGATCTGTCAGACGCTGTCATAAAACTTCTGGAGGATGGCAAAAAAGGGATCTTTAACGTGGCCGGCACTGATTTTATAGATCGATATGAATATGTTGAAAAGATAGCGGATATATTTGGTTTGAAAAAGTCTCTGATAAAAAAAACAAAACTAAAAGATCTGAGCCTAAAGGCAGTTAGGCCCCAGAGAGCTGGTCTTAAGGTTGATAAAGCAGTCAAGGAGCTCGACATTAGACTATCAAACTGCAAGCATGGCCTGGAGCTGCTTAGAAAGGAAGCGCAATGAGAGCGTCTAATTTTTTAGAATTTTTTTATGCATGGCTTGCATGTAAGACTTCCAGAATAGACAGGATTAACGCTATCGTGAGCAGATCTGACCGCTTGGTCGTGGAGTTTATGCTGAGACTGATGAATTCCAAAATAGGAAAAGACGCGGATATCGAGTCATATCTTAAGATTCATGGCGCTTCCAGAGATTATTCAAATCTTAGAATAGGAAATGCCTGTCATATAGGAAAGGACGTGTTTCTGGATTTGACAGCGCCTATTATTATTGAAGACGAAGTGACGATTTCTATGCGCACCACTATATTGACACATATAGATGTTGGCAAAAGCCCTTTAGGAAAGAAGCTCTATCCTACAGAGAAAAAGGGTGTTGTGCTTCGTAAAGGATGCTACATAGGCGCGAACGTTACTATACTCATGGGCGTGACAGTAGGTGAATGCGCTGTTGTTGGCGCCGGTTCAGTTATAACAAAGGATGTCCCGGCTAATACAGTAGTCGTAGGTTATCATGCAAAAGTAGCAAAGGAGCTTAAGTTATGATACCTGTGTTTAAACCTTCTTATGGAAAAGAGGAATTAGACGCACTGAAAGAAGTTTTATCTTCCGGTTGGGTGGGTCTCGGGCCAAAAACCCAGGAGTTTGAAGAAGAATTTGCTAAATATATCGGCACGAAGTATGCTGTTGCGCTTAATTCATGTACCGCAGCATTGCATTTGGCTTTAAAAGTGATGGGCGTAGAAGACAAAGAGGTGATAACGACTCCTATCAGTTTTGTTTCTACTAACCATGCTATTCTCTATAATAACGCAGTCCCTGTATTTTCGGATGTATATCCTGATACGCTGAATATTAGCGTGGAGGAAATAGAAAAAAATATTACTCCTAATACAAAGGCAATCATAACAGTGCATTACGGCGGTCACCCCTGTGACATAGATCCTATTGTAGAGCTGACAAAGAAGCATGATCTAAAACTTATTGAAGATGCCGCGCATGGATGCGGCGGAGAATATAAGGGCCGCAAGATAGGTTCTCTGGGAGACATTGCCTGTTTTTCTTTTCATGCCGTAAAAAACCTGGCCACCGGAGAAGGCGGTATGATAACTACCAATGAAAAGGATGTTTATGAGAGGCTGAAAAAATTGAGATGGCTTGGGATCAATAAAGGCACATGGGATCGGGAGGCTGATGACAGAAAGTATTCCTGGTATTACGATGTGGAAGAATTGGGATTTAAATGTCATATGAATGACATACCGGCGGCTATCGGACTGGCGCAGCTTAAAAAATTAGATAGACTCAATGAGAAAAGGAAGGCGTTCGCCAATAGATATAACAAGGCTTTTCAGGAGCTAGAATGGATTGAGGCGCCAGTGGAGAAAAAATACGCAAAGAGCGCCTTTCATAATTATGTTATAAAGTTAGACGATAGGGATGGTTTGAACCTGCATTTACAAAAGAAAGGCATCTCTACGGGAGTCCATTATGTTCCAAATCATCATTATGGGATGTATAAGAAATACAGGGCGCAATGCCCTGTGGCAGACAAGGTATGGAAAAGACTTTTGACCCTGCCTCTATATCCAGACCTGTCGGATTCAGATTTCAATAAAATAGTTGAGGCAGTAAAGGAGTATAAATAGTGAAGTGTGACATTATTATACCAGTCTGGAATTTGAAGGAATATACCCAGAAGTGCGTAGAGAGCCTTATTAAGAATACTGACTATTCATTTCGGTTGATTATGGTAGATAATGGAAGCGAAAAAGAGACAAAAGAATATCTGGAGAGCTTAAAAGCAGATACGAGGTTAAATGATTATGCCCTTATCAGGAATGAGAAAAATCTTGGATATACAAAAGCGACTAATCAAGGAATGAAAATAGCCGCTTCAGAATATGTATGTTTATTAAATAACGATACGCTTTTACTTGAGGGATGGCTTAGTGAAATGATAAAAGTAGCAGAATCCGCAGATGATATAGGCATAGTTAATCCTTCGAGTAATAATCTAGGCGATTATAAGCCCTGGCGTCTGTCACTGGAAAATTATGCTCTGGAACTTAGGCGGAAATATTCCGGCCAGTATATAGAGATGGCAACAGCAATAGGCTTTTGCTTTCTCATAAAAAGAGAGGTAATTGAAAAATTAGGAATACTTAGCGATGAGTATGGAGATGGTAATTTTGAGGATACCGAGTATGCTATAAGGGCTATGCGTAATGGTTATAAATCAGTGATTGCCAGAGGCTCCTATGTGTATCACAGAGAGCATGCCTCCTTTAACATGATAAAAGACTGGGAAGACATGTTTGTGGATAATCAGAAGCTGTTTCATAAATTATTCGGGAGCCCTAAAAGAATTTTATACGTATTGACAAAAGAGAATAAAGATTATTTTAAAGAACTAAAACAAGAGACATATGATTTAGCCAGCAAGTGCAATTGGGTAACAGTTTTTATAAAAGATTCTATCCCCAAGCTGGATTTGGCGGAACATACCAATATAAGGATTATTGGAATGATGGGGGCGTTTTTTAGATGGCGCTGCGTACACAGAGTTTTGATAAAAAAGAAGAGATACAGTCATATTTTTACAGATGACAAAAAATTATTCAATATTCTTAAGAGATCAGAAGGACTGCATAAAGCAGAGGTAAAATGCCAGGCAGGTTAAAGCAATTTTATAATAATTCCGGATTATTGAATGCGGCAAGGGCCCAAATAACACCCTTTAGAATTAAAAAGAGGAGGTCTTTGCTTTTATTTGATGATTCCAGATTTTACAGGTTAAATCTTAATTGCCGCGGTGACGCCTATCATGGATACGTAAATATAGAGGACACCAGGACAAAGGGCCGGGTGTTTGTTTCCAAACTATGGAAACTGCCTTTTTCCGATAATGAAGCAAAATTCGCATTTATTGATTTTGAGACAGTAAAAGAAAACAAGAATTTATCGCGCATATTTAAAGAATTGGCAAGGGTAATGGTCCCAAATGGCATATTGACAATTGATAATATAGAGATAGATACGGAGATATCTTCGCTGCTAAATGATGTTGGTTTCAGCCAGGTATTTTCTGGATCTCAGAAAAACTTGCCGGTCGCCCATTTTGTTAATAGTCCAAGAGAGAATTTTTATGATCTAGCAGAGTTTGATTGCAGAAAAGATAGAGGTTGCCTTATAATTTCAAGTGACAGACTGGAAGGTTCAAAGAAGATAAAACTGGAAGAGTTCAACCCCGAAGCAGAGAGCTTAGACGGCATAAAGTTAGTTAATGCCCTGGCATATGTTTTTCCGGAATCAATGGAGAGCTTACTTCTTAAATTAAAAAAGTTTTTGAATAAAGATGCTGTATTAGAGATCTCAGTAAGAAATGAATGCTTTTCCGAGAACGGGAAATTCATAAGTTTTTTTGACAAGGCTAATTTAGCGCAGTATTTGACAGAGACCGGTTTTTTAATTGAAAGACTTGAGTTGCAGGACGGCATTATCAAGGCAATTGCGAGAAAGAAGGGAATGCCGGAAAAATTAGAGGTAAAGATAGAGAAAAAGAAACGCATATGCTGTATAGGTCAGTATATGCTAAACAGGTATAATCAATTAGGTTTTGGCTGGGATGCGATACCCCGGGCCTTGGATGAATTAGGAATAGATTATCTTCTGCTTGAAGGGATGAGGAATATAGATAAGAAGGCTTTGCATGAGGCGATACTTTCTTTTAAGCCTGATTATTTGCTTTTGATTCTAAAAGAGACCATACCGCTTTTATTTGATATCGTACCTGAATTAAAAAAAATGGGGACGAAGATCATTTACTGGTTCTGTGATCCGGAGCACCCCGTTAAACAGGATCTAGGGCATATAATTGATGTGATGTTTTTGAGCAATCGCGGTCAATTAGATGAATATAAAGAGGCGTATAACCTTAAGAGGGTATATTATATGCCGCAGGGCGGTTCTCCGTCTATCTTGTACCATAGAGACATTCCTGAAATCTATGATGTTGGTTTTACGGGAGCGTTGAGTAAGGCGTCTCTGCACAATACGCGCAGGAAGATTTTTAGTGAATTGTTTAAAAGGTATACCGTGTCAGTCAGAAACAACGTGAGGAATAATGTGCCTGAATTTTACTCGCAATCCAAGACAGTGCTTGGCGGGAGCGATTTTGATTACGAACTTTGTACGTCCAATCGTTTCTATGTGGCGCTCGGGTGCGGCGCGTGTTATGTCACCAAACATTTTAAAGGCATAGAGCTTTTGGCTGAAAACAAAAAACACCTGTTGTGGTTTAAAGAAATAAAAGAGCTTTTTGACATCTTGGAATATTATATTAAGCATGATTCAGAGCGGAACAAGGTCAGGCAGGCTGCCTCAAGGTTGTCTCTGGAAAAACACACGTATAAACACAGGTTGCAAAATATTCTGGATATCGTTGATGGCAAGACAGAAAGTTTTTATGGATTCCTCTGATGTTTTAAGGCCGGGCGGTTCTGGCATTTTGCCGGAAGAGACGCCTTCTAAGTTTTTAGCAAGGCATCTTAGCTCTTATCACTTTGCGCTGCCTTATCTAAAGGGCAAGCATGTCTTGGAGATAGGGTTTGGCGATGGTTATGGCGCGAATTTTCTAGCAGGCCATGTTGGGAGCATAAAGGCCGTAGACGTCTTGGAAAAAAATGTAAAACTAGCTTCGAATAAATATAATGCCCCTAATTTGGAATTTAGACAGATGTCTGCCACGGATTTATATTTTGACGATAATAGCTTTGATGTGATTTTGAGTTTTCAGGTAATAGAGCATATAGAAGAAGAAAAGCTTGTAAGATATCTGGAAGAGATAAAAAGGGTTTTAAAAAAAGGAGGTCTTGCCTTTATCTCCACCTTAAATCTGGACAAGAATAGAAAACCAGGCAAGACTTATAATAAAAACCCTTTTCATGTCAAAGAATTTAATTATGACGAGTTCAGTTCATTGATTAAGAAAGTATTCGATGATTGCCAAATACACGGGCTTTTTTATAGCGCGAGGCTTAGATTTTACGAGAGATTGAAGAAGATAGGTTTTTCTGTGGACAGATTCTATGATAACATAAGAGTAGATGAGTTTATCTGGAAGGATAAAAAGCTGACCCGATGCATAGATTTTATGGCAGGATGCAGAAAGACAGGGAGGTAGTCATATGAGAGAAAAAGTCCTTATAGTTAAATTAGGGTTTACAGAGACTATAGACGCGAGCATTTCTACGGATAGTGTTAGTCTGGGCGATGTCTTTAGGACTACGGCGATATTGCACCCATTCCAGAAACATGATGTAACGTGGCTAACTACAAAAGAAGCCGCACCTCTTTTAGTAAACAATCCATTTATAGATAGATTACTGGTGTACGATCTTACCTCAGTTCTTCAGCTTCAGGCAGAGCATTTTGATGTGGTTATAAATTTGGAAAAACTTCCTGGTGTGTGCGCTTTGACAGATTCTATACATGCATGGAGGAGATATGGCTTTAGGTTTGACCCAAAGAAAGGCACATCAGAGGCGTATGAACATTCATATGAGGTAGTGGCAAATTCAGAAGACCCGAAGTTACGCAAGAAGATAAAAAAGAACTGGGTAGAGATGCTTTATGGTATGATGGACAAAAAATGGCAGGGTCAGGGGTATGTATTAGGCTATAAGTCAAAGGTTAAAGAGAAGTTTGATATAGGGTTTAATATCAAGGTAGGGAAACGATGGCCTAATAAGGCATGGCCGGAAGAGAACTGGAAGAGATTAGAGGAGCTGACAAGCAAGAAGTTTTCTGTTACGCATCAGCAGTCCTTGAATGACATAGCAGGATATCTTGACTGGCTTAATAGCTGCAGACTTATAGTTACAAATGATTCGCTGGGATTGCATTTGAGCATAGCATTGAAAAAGAAGATAATCGCGCTCTTTGGTCCCACTTCAGAAAAAGAGATTTTTCTTTTTAACAGAGGAGTGGTGGTAAAGCCTGAGAAAAAGCTGAAATGCATACCTTGTTTTAATACGCGGTGTAAATATGAAAAAAGTTGTATGCATTATATTAAGCCAGAGACAGTATATAGAGATATTGTTAGATTATTGAAACAATAGAGGAGGCTGAAGGTGGTAAAGATAGGTATAGTTGGGTGCGGTTATTGGGGACCTAATTTAATAAGGAATTTTTTTCAAGCCAAAGATTCAGAGCTGTGCGCGCTTTGCGATACGAATGAAAAGAGATTAAAAGAGATGAAAGAGACCTATTTCGTAAAGAAGAGCTTTACGGATTATAAGTCCATGCTTAAGGATCCTGAAATAGAGGCTGTTGTTATTGCTACTCCTCCAAAGACACATTATTCGCTTGTGCAAGAGGCACTTTCCAGCAACAAGCATGTCTTGGTCGAAAAACCACTGGCCTTCAACACAAAAGAGTCAAAAGATCTAGTAGAATTAGCCAAGACCAAAAAGCGGATCTTAATGGTGGGGCATACATTTGAATTTAATCCTGCAGTGATTAAAATGAAGGAGTGCATCACCAGTGGCGAGTTAGGAAAGATATCTTATATATATTCCACCAGGGTAAATCTAGGCCGGGTGCAGGAGAATATAAACGCGATCTGGAGTCTTGCCCCTCATGACGTATCCATAATCCACTTTATACTGGGATCTATGCCTGTCAGAGTCAGGGCTTATGGCAGTTCACATATAAACAAGGGTATAGAGGATGTAGTTTTTATCAACCTGGAATTTAAAGATAATGTCATGGCGCATATACACGTGAGCTGGCTGGATCCGAGCAAGATAAGAAAGATGACAGTGGTCGGCTCTAAAAAGATGCTTATATATGATGATATTGACAATGAGGGAAAGATAAAGATATACGATAAGGGCGTGGATAGATTTTCTCTGGAAGATAGTTCTTACGGGGTATATCAGACAAAACTCAGAGCCGGAGATATTACTATGCCAAAGTTGCGGCTCTATGAGCCATTGCGCAGGGAATGCGAACACTTCATAGAGTGTATTATAAATAACAAAAACCCTGATACTGATGGTGAGAACGGTTTAAGGGTGGTGAGTGTTTTAGAGGCAGCGCAGATGTCTTTGGAACAAGACGGTAAGGTGGTGGAAATAAAATGAAGAATTATAAGGTATATCCTAATGTGACTATCGGAGAGGGAGCTGTAATAGGCGACTATGTTCTTATCGGAGTGCCGCCTCGCGGAAAAAAAGAAGGCGAGCTAAAGACTGTCATAGGTAAGAATGCCGTGATTCGTTCGCACAGTGTTATCTATGCGGGAAACAAGATAGGCGATAATTTTGAAACAGGTCACTACGCTTTTCTGCGAGAAGAAAATGTAGTAGGGAATAATGTGCGCATAGGCACTTCTTCAGCCGTGCAGCATTGTGTTCGCATAGAGGATAACGTGAGCATGCACACAGGCGTGTTTGTTCCGGAGTACAGTATACTCGAAGAGGGTTGCTGGCTCGGGCCGCGTGTTGTGCTTACTAATACGCCGCATCCTGTCTGTCCTAGGGCAAAAGAGTGTTTAAAAAAAGGCTGCAAGGTAGGTAGATTTGCGCAGGTAGGGGCAAACGCAACATTGTTACCGCATATATCTATAGGTGAGTATTCACTTATAGGCGCAGGTTCAGTCGTTACAAAAGATATCCCTGCTAAAAAAGTAGCAGCAGGTAATCCTGCTAAGATAATAAAGGAGGTAGGAGATCTAAGGTGTCGTTATGACGAAGCATTTTCACCTTATTGATCTTTTAAGAGCTTATGGGACCTATTCCGTTAGTAGATTTAAAGCTGCAGTATAAGACAATAGAATCAGAGATAAAAAAGGCCATAGAGGATATCTTTGCGCAAGGTGTCTTTATCTCCGGCAAGCCGCTTGTGGAGTTTGAAAAGGGATTTTCTAAATTTTGCGGAACTAAATATGCGGTTGGAGTTAGTTCCGGCACGTCAGCGCTCTATTTGGCTTTATTGGCCTGTAATGTTGGAAAAGGAGATGAAGTCATTACAGTGCCTAATACCTTTATTGCCACTACAGAAGCAATAACTGCGGCAGGCGCAAGGCCGGTTTTCGTAGATATCGATCCTGAAGATTATACAATAGATGTTTCGAAAATAAAAAAGGCGATTAGCAAAAAGACCAAAGCAATTATACCAGTGCATATCTACGGTCATCTAGCTAATATGGATGCGATCCTTTCACTTGCCAAAGAACATGGATTAAAAGTAATAGAAGACGCAGCCCAATCTCATGGGGCAGAGCACAAAGGTAAAAGGGCAGGTTCTCTGGGTGACGCAGGTTGTTTTAGTTTTTATCCCGGGAAGAATTTAGGCGCATATGGAGACGCGGGCGCGCTAACTACCAATGACGCGGCCATAGCAGAAAAGGTGAGTCTCTTGAGAAATCATGGCCGTAAGGAAAAATACAGCCATATCATAGAGGGATTCAATAATCGCTTGGACACGCTTCAGGCAAAGCTGCTCAGTGTAAAATTAGCCTATTTAGAAGACTGGAATAAAAGCCGCAGGCAGGTTGCTCAGTGGTATAGGAAGTATTTAAAAGATCTATCACTAAAACTACCTAAAGAAGACAAAGATTACCTGGATGTATATCATCTTTTTGTGATCGAGACTGACGATAGGGATGGTTTACTTAGCCATCTAAAGGAAAAAGGGATTTTTGCAGGTATACATTATCCTATACCGCTGCACCTTCAAGAGGCATATAAGTATCTTGGCTATAAACAGGGCGATTTTCCTGTTACAGAACATTCGAGTAAAAGAATACTCTCTTTACCCATTTTTCCCGAGTTAGAAGAGAGCAGTGTAGAGTTTATTTGTAAAACCATAAAGGAATTTATAAGTTAACCCAAAAGGAGACCTGTTCGCTCAGCTGAAAATTTCCCCCTTACGGGGTCGTCTTTTATTCCGCATTTTGGCGGGACTGAAAAAACTCTACCCACACCATAGGTGTGGGTGTCGAACAGTTTTCAGCCTTTTAAAAACCGCCAAAATACTCCATAAAAGACTAAATTTTCAATTCGCTCTCAGGTCTCCTTTTGGGTTATAATAGCTACACTATAGTTTTGTACCACCCAGCTCAGTACCTTTGGAGGCATCGTTGGACCGAGCGGGCACGGTGTCCGCCGAAGGCGGACGAGCGAGGGGCAACAATGAGCAAAAATTTCCTCGCTGGGGAAATTTTTGTGTCCTCCAAAGGTACTGAGCTGGGTGGTGCAAAAGCGTTACGCGATGTTGAAAACATTGCATTTATAGAAAATGGATAAGCTTAGAATAGACAGTCATAAGTTAATGTATCACATTGATAGAGTCGAGAAATGGCAGAAAAATAGACAGGTCTCGCCTATCTACCTTGAGATTGCGCCTTCCGGGGGATGTAACCATCGCTGTGTCTTTTGCGCATTGGATTATATAGGATACAAGCCGCAGTTTCTGGACACAGGGGCATTGATGAGGGCGGTTAAAGATGCTGCCCGCTGCGGAGTAAAGAGCATAATGTATGCGGGTGAGGGCGAACCACTTTTGCATAAAGACATAGCAGATATTGTAAATCGTACAAAGAGATTGGGTATTGATGTTGCCATTACTACGAACGGCGTATTTTTAAATGATAAGGTAATAAAGCGTTGCCTCAAAGACCTTTCATGGATAAGGATAAGTTTTAACGCAGCCAGCGCAAAGACATATGAGAAGGTTCATAGATGTCCGAAGGGTGATTTTGAAAAGACACTTTCTAATCTTAGGCAGGCTGTAGCTTATAAGCGTAAACATAAGTTAGATTGCGTGATCGGCGTACAAATGCTTTTGATCCCGGAAAATAGAAACGAGGCGCTTAAGCTGGCAAGACTTTTAAAAAAGATAGGCGTGGATTATTTGACAATAAAACCTTTTTCCAAACATCCGATGAGCCATTGCAATATGGACAAGGCCTTCAGGTACGGCAGTTTTTTATATCTGGAAAAGGAGCTTGAGAAAATAGCCACAAAAGATTTTGCGATAATATTCCGTTCGCATACGATGAAGAAGCTGAAGGAAGGTAGATTTTACAGGCATTGTCTGGGGTTGCCTTTTTGGGCTTACATAGACGCGGGAGGCGATGTTTATGCCTGCAGCGCGTACTTAGGAAATAAGAAATTTATATACGGAAATATCCGTGGACATAGATTTTCAGATATTATAAAGAGCAAAAGACGCAGAGACATTTTAAAAATGGCTGCGACAAAACTGGATACGAGCAAGTGCCGCGAGATATGCAGGCTCGATGAGATAAACAGGTATCTCTGGGAACTGAAAAACCCTTCGCCGCATGTGAATTTTATATAATTGTATGATAAAAAGAAACCACAGAGGACACAGAGATTTTTTAGAATTTTTCTCTGTGACCTCAAGATAAATGTATTTTATGACACAATATAAGTAAATTGAAGATATAGAAAAAATACAATAAAACAAATTTTATAGATTTATAAGTTTTTAGGATTTTATTTTATAAGGTAAGCATCAATAGTGTTGTTATAAGAAGAAGCTATTTAAATAGAAGAGAACACAGAGAAAACCATAAAAACCTCTGTGCTCTCTGTGGTTTCATTTATGAAGAAAAAAAAGATCCCGCAGAAAATTTTGACATGGCTTTTTGAGACAATGCTTAAGATCAGGATGGTCGAGGAGAAGATAATCGAGCTTTATCCTGAGCAGGAGATGCGCTGTCCTGTACATCTCTGCGTAGGGCAGGAAGCGATTGTTTCAGGTGTCTGCGCAAATCTAAAAAAACGCGATTATGTTTTTAGTAATCACAGGAGCCACGGCCATTATATTGCCAATGGTGGCGATTTAAAGGGTTTGATGGCTGAGCTCTATGGTAGGGTTACGGGCTGCTCAAAAGGTAAGGGTGGTTCTATGCATCTTGTGGATGTGGAGAATAGTTTTATGGGTAGCTCTGCAATAGTGGGCGGAGGTATTCCTATTGCTGTTGGCGCAGCTCTGGGTTCCCGAATACGCGGAGAAAAGAGGATAAGCGTTGTATTTTTTGGTGATGGCGCAGCGGATGAGGGTACTTTTAACGAGAGTTTGAATTTCGCCGCATTGAAGAGATTACCTGTTTTATTTGTATGTGAGAATAATTTTTATGCGACAAATTCACCGCAGTCTGCCAGGCACGCAATGGATAATATCTATAAAAAGGGCCTGGTGTATGGAATTGAGGGAGCGAGAGTGGACGGCAATGATGTTCTAGAGGTTTTTGAGATAGCCAGGGCAGCAGTGGAAAAAATAAGAAAAGGCAAAGGCCCTGCTTTGCTTGAATGCAGGACCTACAGGTGGAAAGGGCATGTGGGTCCGGATTGTGATTTTGAAAAAGGCTGTAGGCCCAAGGAAGAGCTTGAAATATGGCTTAAGAAGTGCCCCATAGAAAAATTCGCAAGATCGATTTTGAAAAATAATAACACTTTACAAAAAAATGCGGAGAAGATGCGAAAGAGATTCGAAAAAGAGATCGGAGACGCTGTTTCTTTTGCGAAAGCCAGTCCGTTTCCGAAAAAACAAGATCTACTGGAGGATGTATATTAATGCCTTGGACAAAGGTCTATCCTGACAGGACAGAGTTTGATAAGGCCTGCAAAGGCCAGGGTAAGACCCTGCGAGGCCTTACATATAGAGAGGCCATAAAAGAGGCAACCACTCTGGCATTGCAAGAAGATGACAGGGTTTTTTTAATAGGCGAGGGAATAGATGATGCAGGCGGTGTATTTGGCACTACCAAGGACCTGCATAAAAAATTCGGAAGATCCAGAGTGATTGATATACCCATCGCGGAGAATGCCATGACTGGTGTCGCGATAGGCGCGGCAATCGCGGGCACAAAACCCATATTTATTCATATGAGGGTAGATTTTTTGCCGATGTCAATGGATCAGATAGTGAACCATCTCGCGAAATGGAGTTATATGTTCGGCGCAAAGGTCAAGATACCATTGACCATAAGATCCATAATAGGGCGGGGCTGGGGTTCTGCTGCGCAGCATTCGCAGAGCTTGCAGGCATTGTTCATGCATGTACCTGGGTTAAAGGTTGCGATGCCATCTACACCTTATGATGTCAAAGGCCTGTTACTCTCTAGCATAAAAGGTAATTGCCCTGTGATTTTTATAGAGCACAGGTGGCTATATGAACATGTGGGTTATGTGCCGGAAGGGATTTACACAGTACCTTTTGGCAAGGGCTTAGTGCGCAGGGCCGGGAATGATGTTACTCTCGTGGGGATTTCTTATATGTTGTTCGAATCTTTAAAGGCGCAGGAGATATTATCTAAAGAAGGTGTAAGCGTTGAAGTAATAGACCCGCGCACATTAAATCCTTTGGACGAGGAATTAATCATCGAGTCGGTTAAAAAGACAGGCAGGCTGGTCATAGCTGATACTGGCTGGAAAAATTGCGGCTCATCAGCTGAGATAAGCGCGCGTGTATCAGAAAAGGCATTTGAACATCTGAGAGCGCCAATTGCAAGAATTGGTTTGCCTGAAGCGCCCACGCCCGCGTCTCCTGCCCTGGAAAAAGAATTTTACCCAGGTGCAAAAGATATAGTAAGCGCTATCAAGCAAAATCTAGCTTTTCGCTAGATTTTGCGCAGACCTCGCCACGCTTTTTGGCGGGTCAGGAAAGTCATGAAGGGGCCGTTTTGAAGATAGCATTTTTACAGGAAACAGTTAATCAGAATGTCGGAATAATGTATCTTTCAGCTCTCTTGAAAAGAAAAGGGTACCATTGCGAACTATTTGTAAAATCCCTTGAGAGAAATAATTTTTCCAGAGCAGTCAGTTCTTATGAGCCGGATATCCTGGGTTTTAGTGTTATCACTGGCTCTCATCATTGGGCCCTGGATACAGCCAGGCATTTCAAGAGATCACTGCCTAATGTGTTAGTAATTTTCGGAGGGCCTCACCCTACCTATTTTCCGGAAATAGTAAATGAAGAAATGGTAGATGTTATCGCGCGCGGGGAGTCTGAGGTTTCTTTCCCTGAATTGGCGAAGAGAGTGGAAGAAGGGAGAGACTTTTCTGATATTCTGGGTCTATGGGTGAATAAAGGTGGTCATGTGCACAGAAATGATGTCGCCCCTTTAGTGGAAGATCTCTCGTCATTGCCTCATCCTGATCATTCCCTATACTTGAAATACGGATTTTACAAGGAGCAGACAGAGGTCCCTTTCAGTACCATACGCGGATGTCCTTTTAAGTGCGCTTTTTGTTATAATCATACCAAGGCCGGACTCTATCGCGGCAAGGGCCGTTTTGTGCGCACCAGAGAGGTAAGAGATGTGATAGAAGAGATGAGAGCGGCTCGCCATCTCTATCCGAATATGCAAACAGTCATTCTTTATGATGACATTGTCGGGATGAATAAAGAATGGCTTGTCAGATTTTGCGATGAATATATAAAGTATATTGATATGCCCTGGTTTACCAGTTTAAGACCTGATATGGCCGATGAATCTATAATCAAGAAAATGTCAGAGGCAAAGTGTTTCTGTCTTTCAATGGGCGTTGAGACAGGGGATGAGGAGCTAAGGAGTAGGATATTATGCAAGAAGATACCCAACTCTAAATACATCGAGGTCGCAGGCCTTATCCATAAATTCGGAATAAAGGTCAGGACATCAAATATGTTCTTTCTACCCGGAGAGGATATCCAAAAGGCCATTAAAACCGTTGAGATCAATCGTCAGATGGCGACTGATTTTGCGTGGGGTTATACACTGCAACCATACCCAGGCACAGATATACATGAATATTCTGTAAAAAACGGCTATCTTTCTCCAGACTTTCAATTTGATGATATAGATCCATTGGGTCTCACCAAACAGATTGTAGAGACGAAGGATAAAAATAAGATTACTGTTTTGCATCGCCTCTTTCAGTTAGCCGTACATAACGGGTTTATATACAGGATGATCAAAAACCTGGTTATTATTCCTCCTAATCCTGTGTTTGATTTTCTATATTATTATTCGTTGATCGCGAGTTATTCCAGGTATCATAATGTGAGTTTCTGGCGCGCGCTTTCTGTAGCATGGAGTAATTACATGGAGACCAGAAAAAAGAGCAGGGCCTTTGCGTGAGCATCGGGTCTGAACAGGAGATATAATTAAGTGAATTCGTCTAAATTTTTCATGAGTATTGTAATGCCTACACTGAACGAGGAGAGCAACATCAGAGCCGCTATTGAAAGGACGCTGTCAGCGTTTGATAGTTTCAGTATAGACGGGGAGCTCATCGTAATCAATGATGGCAGCACGGACAGTACTTCCCGCATAGTCAGTGAAAAAATAAAAGGCGATAATCGCGTCAGGGTAATAAATCACAAGAGTCCACAGGGTATGGGCGCGAGTTTTTGGGATGGGGTCGACATGGCCAGGGGTGATATCGTGACTATGCTTCCGGGAGATAATGAGAATGATCCTTCTGAGACGTTGTGTTATGCCGGCTTAATGGATGATGTTGATATTGTCATTCCGTTTGCTTACAATAAAGAGGTGCGCAGCTTTTTCAGAAATTTTCTGTCAGATTTGTATCGTTTTATTATAAACCTGACGTTCATGACAAGTTTTAACCACACTAACAGCACGGTTATTTGTCGTAAATCCATATTAAAGCAATTATCTCACAGGGATAGCAGCTTTTTTTATCAAACAGACATATTGATAAGGTCCGCCAAGATGGGCTATCTTTTCTGCGAGGTGCCTTATCGTCTCGGATTAAGGGATACGGGAAGATCAAAGGCAACTTCATTCTCATCATTGTGCCAGATAATAAAGGGGTATATCGGATTGGTAAAAGATGTCTATTTTAAAAGAAAAAGAAAGCATGAGTTCACGGCTGATTCCCTGACTCTAAAACGATATAAGGGCAAGAGTGAGAAATGAGCGGACTAGTGTTGGACGGACATAAGCTACTCTGGCATAAAGACCGGGTGGATGCATGGTTGAGGGGGGAGAGGATAGCCCCGATTACTATGGACTGCGCGCTGACAAGACGCTGTACTTACAAATGCGTCTATTGTTACGGCCAGCTGCAGGCCAATGACGAGAAGAGAATGACCAGGGACGTCATCTTTCGATTTCTGGACGATGCGGCTGAGATAGGCGTAAAGGCTATAAGTTTTGTCAGTGACGGAGAAAGTAGTTGTTCGCCGCATCTATACGATGCCATAGCAAGAGGCAAAGCAAATGGACTTGATATGGCGCTTGGCACAAATGGCTATCTTTTGAAAGAGCATGGATTGGAAAAAGCCCTGACAGAGCTTACATATCTGAGATTTAATGTTTCAGCCGGAGAGCCTGACAGGTATGCCGAGATCATGGGATGCAAGAAAGAATGTTTTCATAAGGTCCGCGACATCATAAAGAAATGCGTAAGCATAAAAAAGGAAAAAAAATTAGATGTTACGCTTGGTTTACAAATGGTGCTGATGCCTGAATTCGCGGATCAGATAATTCCCGTTGTAATGCTTGGCAGGGAATTGGGCGTTGACTATGTAATTATAAAACACTGCAGTGATGATGAGACTGGCGCCCTGGGAGTTGATTATTCTAAGTATGAGAAGTTGACGGATTTATTGAAAGAGGCAGAGGCGCATTCACAGCCTGGGTATTTAGTAAAGGCGAAATGGTCAAAGATCTTAAGTAAGGGCAGGCGCAGGTATTCTCAATGTTATGGCCCGCCTTTTATCATACAGCTTTCCGGTTCGGGTCTTGTAGCGCCATGCGGCATGTTGTTTAACACAAAATACAAAAAATATCATATAGGCAATATCGCTGATACATCATTTAAACAGCTTTGGGAGAGCAAACGTTACTGGGATATCATGGATCTAATCGCTTCCAGGGAATTTGACGCCAAGACAATGTGCGGTACTCTATGTCTTCAACACAAGGTCAATGAATTTTTGTGGGACTTGAAAAATGAAAAGGTTGATTCAGAAGACGTGAAAGGCCAAGAGCCTATGCATGTCAATTTTATTTAGCTGTACAGACGCGTTGTCTGCCGGAGGCAGACAACGCGTCTGTACAGGGTCTAATTTATGAAAGATATTATCATACCTAAAACCTATAATTATACAGCTATTTTTTTGACGCTAGCGTGCAATTACCGCTGCAGCTATTGCATAAATTATTTTGAAAACGGGAAATTCGATAAAAGAATTATAAGTGGTAAAGAATGGGTAGAGGGTCTTAATAGGATTATTTCACGTGATGACCTACCTATTACTCTGCAAGGAGGAGAGCCGACCTTACACAGGGATTTTATTTATATCGTGAATAATATAAAGCCGTCATTAAAAATAGACATGCTTACGAACATACAGTTTGACGTGGATAAATTTATAAAAGAAGTCAAACCCGGTAAGCTAAAGAGGGACGCGCCTTATGCCTCTATCAGAGTCAGTTTTCATCCTGAGGTCATGCGCCTGGATGAGACGCTTTTAAAGGTCTTAAAGATGCAGGATGCCGGGTTTAGTATTGGCATCTGGGGTGTGCTCCATCCTTTACAAAAAGACATTATCCTGAGGGCTCAAGAGAAGGCAAAGGGTATGGGCATAGATTTCAGGACAAAGGAATTTTTAGGAGATTACGGCGAAGCGCTTCACGGCACTTATAGATATGAAGGCGCATGCGATAAAAAATTCAGAAAGAATTGCATGTGCAGGACCACGGAATTTATAATCGGGCCTTCTGGCGCGGTATACAGGTGTCACAGTGACTTATACGAGGGCCGTAAGAGTGTAGGCAGTATTCTGGATCCTGAATTTGAGTTAGAATACGCGTTCAGGCCATGTGATTGGTTTGGCTATTGCAATCCTTGTGATATAAAGGTGAAGACAAACAGGTTTCAGAAGTTTGGGCATACCTCCGCGGAGGTAAAGGATATAAAGTGAAGAGATCCCGCATCTTGGATTATATATTGTTAGCGTCTCTGGTGTCATTTATCACCATTCAACCGCATTTTATGCATGGCGCGATAAATTTCTATGAAACAGGACTGTATCTTCCCAGCATAAGCCAGTTGTTTCACGGAGCTATACCTTATAAAGATATGTTTGTTATGAGAGGGCCTCTGGAAATATTGATGCCGGCGTTTTTAATGAGCGTGCTTGGTAAACATATAGGTGTATTAAACGCCTATTTTTATTTTGGCACAGTTTTGACCCTTATAATCTATGCGTTTTTCGCTTTAAGGATTTTCAATACAAGGGGGTTCGCTTATCTCTTTACTATGGTTTTGACGGCCAGGACTTTTCCAAGAGTTACTTTTAATATGTGGGGCGGGATAAGGTTTGGTCTGGGAATATTGGCCTTACTTTTAGCCGTAAATTTTTTAAGGAAGAAAAGGAAAACATGGTTATTGATGGCTGGTATTGTCTCTGGTCTTGCGTTCTGGACAAGTTTTGAGATAGGGACGTTCAGTTTTGTTGCGATATTCGCGATGCTCGGATTTTTAGGATATTTCGAAAAGGATGTAAAGGTTTTTGCAAAAGGACTGTTTACATATGCACTCGGAAGCTTTTTAGTTTTTATACCTTTCTTGTTGTACCTGCTTTTAAACAAAGCATTTTTAAGCTATAGCTCTACCTTAAAGGTAGTTTTAACGGGGATGACAGATGTGTTTGATGCCTCGCTCAGCTTTGAAACGCCTAGAAATTTTAAGGAGTTTTTATTCGCGTTGTCTCCTTTGAACCATAGCTTTAAATATACTTTGCCTTTTTTATTTTATCTTTCCATCGGGGTATATCAGCTAAGAAGGATCTTGAGGAAAAATTTTTCAATAAAGGACCTCTCTATCACCCCTTTATTTATTTACGGTGTTTTCTTGTATCAGGGTTCATTCAGAGATATTGAAGGACCACAGTACAGGATGGCGTTACAACCTGTACTGCTCATAATGTTTTTCTATCTCGAAAGGCTGTATGTCCATGTTAAAAATATGAAATATGCCAATGGTTTTAAAAAGGCCGTCGCGTTTTTCTTCATTATAATGGTGCCATTTTATTCGGTAATGTTCTCTCTCTATAAATACAACAAGAGATTTTTTATTTTTAGAGAGATAAAAAGTTATGTAAAAGATAAAAGACCTCTTGATATTCCTTATGCTGGCCCGGAACCTCGCGCGATCACATCTATTCGCGCAAAGGGCGTAATAGTGCCTATGCACCAGGCAGAAGAAATAGACGGGGTCGTGGAATATATAATCTCGAATACTAAAAGAGATGACACAGTGTTTACATTTCCTGATATGGGCACTTATAATTTTCTTACTGACAGGCCTCCTCTGGGGAAGTTTTATGCGGCAGAGCTATCTTTCTTTCATCCGGAATGGTTTGAAGAAATGATGACGGAATTAAGGGGTAAAAGGCCAGAATTTGTTATCTGCGCCAAATATCTTTCAAGGCTCGAACAGTTTAGGCCGACAGTCGGAGCATATATTGACGAGGTAATGGAGTTTTTGGATAATAACTACGAGATAGCAAGGGAATATGATAAGGTCAATGTACTTAAACTCAAGGAAGACGCGGGGTATTAAATGGCAGATGATAGGTTAGCTTTGTCTGTGGTGACGATTGCGTACAATGAAGCACATAGAATAGGTGATTGCCTTAAGAGTACGCAGGGTTGGGCAGATGAGCATATAGTGGTGGATGATTTTAGCTCTGATAAGACAGTGGAGATTACAAAAAAATTTACAGATAAGGTTTTTCAGAGAAAGATGGATGTCGAGGGCGTGCATCGAAACTGGGCCTACCAGAAGGCAAAGAACGAATGGGTGCTGAGCCTGGATGCAGATGAGACTGTTACAGAAGAGTTGAAACAGGAGATAAAAGATGCTATAAAGGGTGATGCGGGATTTAATGCCTATAGTATACCGCTAAGGACATATATCGGGGATTATTGGGTGCAGCATGGCGGCTGGTATCCTGCTGGAAAGCTCCGTCTTTTTAAGAGATCAAGGTTTAAGTACGAGGAGGTTGGCGTGCATCCAAGGATAATTCTCGACGGTAAATGCGGGCATCTGACAAAGGATATTATACATAGGGGTTATGTGGATTTTTCAGACCTTTTTTCTGGACTTAATCGCCAGACAGATCTTGAGGCAGAGAAGTGGTTTAATGAGAAACGAAAGATCGGTGGTTTAAAGATGTTCCGGAAGGCCTGTGACAGGTTTTTCCGCAGCTATGTTAGAAAAAAAGGATATAAAGACGGAGTAGTAGGCTTTGTTATAGCAACTCATGGCGCAATGTATCAAATTTTAAGTTTCGCAAAATACTGGGAAAAGCAAAGAAACCACAGAGAGCACAGAGAAATGTTATAGTTTAAAAAAATCTCTGTGGTCTCGTATTTTGCTTAAATGCGAATATCGAAATCCGAATCTCGAAACAAATTCGAAATTGAAAATTCTAAATCTTAAATACTATGTTTAGAATTTTAGATTTAGAATTTATAATTTGTTTCGAATTTCGATATTCGAATTTCGGATTTAAACATATATTATTAGAGCACACAGAGAAAAACTATAAAAAACCTCTGCGTACTCTGTGGTATATTTTTTTGACAATACGGAAGACAACGAAAGGAGAAAAAATGAAAATATTGGTTACTGGCGGTGCCGGGCTTGTGGGCTCTCATACCGCGGAATATTATTCCAAAAAGGGCGACGAGGTTATCGTGCTGGATAATTTAATGAGGTCCAATTTATTTGGATACAACAAAGAGAGCGTGGAGTTTAACTGGAATTATCTGGGAGAACTCGAGAATGTAAAGCGGATAAAGGGAGATGTGAGGGAAGAAAAGGATGTGATGAAGGCGCTTGGCAGCGGAGTAGATGTGGTCATACATACTGCAGGTCAGCCTGGAGTGCCTCTTTCCATGAAGATTCCAAGAGAGGACTTTAGCATAAATGCCTATGGCACACTTAATGTTCTCGAATGCCTCAGGCAGGTATCTCCAAAGGCCGCATTTGTGTATTGCTCCACAAATAAAATTTACGGAGAGAATGTGGATAGTATTAGCCTGGAAGAAGAGGAAACAAGATACAGGTATAAAACTAAAAAAGGTGTCCCTGAGACGCTATCTATGGATTTGACCGGACATACCCCATACGGCGCTTCAAAATACACAGGCGATATCTATACGCAGGAATACGGACATCTCTACGGTATGAAGACAGCGGTATTTCGCATGTCGTGTATCTACGGCACCAGGCAGTTTGGTTTTGAGGATCAAGGTTGGGTGGCGTGGTTTGTCATAGCGAACCTGACAGGTCAGCCCATAGTTGTTTATGGCGACGGTAAGCAGGTAAGGGATTTATTGTACGTGGATGATTTAGTAGAGGCCTATGATAAGTTTATACACGGCGAGGTAAGGCATGATGTATTTAATATTGGCGGCGGGCCAAGGAATACCACTTCACTGCTGGAGTTTATAGCGTTAATAGAAAATAAAACAGGTATTAAGTTCAGGAAAGTGGATTATAAAGAGTGGCGGCCAAGCGACCAGAAGGTATACATATCAGATATTAGCAAGGTTTCGAAGGCGCTCAGCTGGAAACCAAAGATTACGCCTGAGAAAGGGTTGGAAAAATTGGTCGAATGGGTAGGCGGCAATACGAAATACTTTATATGACACAGTTATATTAGTTCTCGACTTCGCTCGAACAATATTGGACCCCGAGCAGCGTCGAGGGGCTTCGAGCGAAGGCCGAAGGCCTGAGTCGAGAAGATAGGAAAAATTCATGAAAGTCATATTTTTAGACAGAGATGGGGTAATAAATAAGGATCCTGGCGGTGGAGATTATATAAAGTCATGGAAGGAGTTTGAGTTTTGGCCGGGCTCTATAGAGGCCATAAAAAAACTAAACGCAAATGGCTACGAGATCTTTGTGATATCTAACCAGGCAGGAGTCGGCAGGGGGATTTATTCGCAAGCTTCACTTGATGAGCTTACAAAAAATATGCTCAGCGAGATTGAAAAGCAGGGCGGGAGGATAAGATCTGTTAGTTATTGCACGCATAAGCCGGATGCGGGCTGTGAATGCAGAAAACCAAAAACAGGCATGATAAAGAAGGCGACAGAGGGGCTTGACGTGGATTTTAAAAATACGTATTTTATAGGTGACTCACATCGTGATGTGGGCGCCGGCAATGGCATGGGGTGCAAGACTATACTTTTATTGACGGGAAAAGAGGATGCTGACGATGCGAAGAACTGGACGCTCAAACCTGATCTCATAAAAAGAGATTTAATGGAGGCGGTTGAATGGATATTAAAGCAAGAACGAGAATAATAGGAGAGCTTTTTAAATTTTTGTGGGAAAGAAAATTGTGGTGGATGATCCCGATAGTGGTGGTACTTTTGTTGTTCGGGCTTTTGATATTTTTCACGCAATCATCAGCGGTAGCTCCTTTTATTTATACATTATTTTAAATTTATAGCATGTTTTTATTGCTTAAATCCGAAATACGAAATCCGAATTTCGAAACAAATTCGAAATTAAAAATTGGAAGGCCTTAAACAATGTGTTTTGAATTTTGGATTTAGAATTTATGATTTGTTTCGGATTTCGATATTCGATTTTCGGATTTATAAATATATTGTTTAGAAGAAAGCTTTAATTTATATGAAAATATTAGTTGTACACGCATATGCGGGAATTGGACACAAGAAGGCAGCAGAGGCAATAGGAAAGGCCTTGCTTGATGCTGGAGCTGAAACTAAAGTTATAGATGTATTGGACTATACAAACGCCTTTTTCAAATTTTCGTATCCCAGAGTTTATCTATTCCTTATAAACAAGATACCTTTTTTATGGGGGTGCTTGTATTATTTCTTTGATCTCAGATTAGTGGATTTCTTTTGTGCTCCGGTGAGAAGATTTTTTCATAATCTGCAGGCAGATGAATTCATAAGGTTTGTGATTGAGAAAAATCCTGATGTTATAGTCTGCACGCATTTTCTTCCCGCGGAAGTAGTCTCCGCATTAAAGAAAAAAAACATTTTTAATGGCAGGCTCGTAACAGTCATTACGGATTTTTTACCACATTCTTTTTGGCTGGCAAGGCAATCAGATTATTTTATAGGCGCGGTAGAAAAGACAAAGAAAGAACTAATAAAGCGGGGGATAGAGAAGGAGCGTATAAAGACATTCGGCATCCCAACAGACTCTGTGTTCAGTGTTTCAAAAGGCCGTAAGCCCTTAATAAAAAGACTGGGCCTTAAAGAAAATTGTTTCAACCTCCTCATTATGGGTGGCGGATTTGGAACAGGTCCTGTAAAAGAGGTAGTTAATGCTATTTCTAATCTGGGATCAAAGATGAAGGATGGTTTGCAGGTAGTGGTTATATGCGGGAAAAATAAGGCCTTGCTTAAAGATTTAAAAAAGATAGGCGCAAGTTCAGAGATTGAGCTGAGCGTTTTTGGTTATATGAATAATATTGACGAGTTTATGGAGGTGAGCGATTTAATAATAACAAAGTCTGGCGGACTAACTGTTTCAGAGTCGCTTTCAAAGAGATTGCCTATGATAATAATACAGCCGATACCCGGACAGGAGACAAAAAACTGTAAAATACTCGAGAGCTACGGCGTGGCAGTGCGCGCGAATACAGTAGGCCAGATAATGGATCATATAAGATATTTTGTATCTGATCCAAAGAAGATAACAGGTATGAAGACCCAGATAAATCTACTGGCATATCCTGATGCCGCAAAGGACATAGCGGACCTGGTGATGAATATATGAAAATAGATATAGTGAAAAAAACATCCGGAAAAGTTTTAAGCCTTGTTAAGATCTTGGGGAGGATTGCAGATGAAGAGGGCGCGCGTGTTTATATAGTAGGCGGTCCTGTACGGGATATGCTGCTTGGCGTCTCTAATTACGATCTGGATTTTGTTGTAGAGGCAGACGCCATAAAATTCAGCGAAGTTTTAAATAAGACCTTGAAGGGGAGATTGACTGTCCATAAGGCCTTTGGCACAGCTACGATCGCGTATAAAGATTTCAGGATAGATGTAGTGACTGCGAGAAGCGAATCCTATGAACATCCTGCCGCTTATCCTGATGTGGAGCCAGCGACAATAAAGGAGGATTTGTTCAGGAGAGATTTTACTATAAACGCCATGGCCATAATTATAAATAAGAAGGGTTTCGGAGAGCTGATTGATTTTTATGGCGGCCTGAAAGACCTGAAAAAAGGTATTGTAAGAGTCATGCATGATAAAAGTTTTATGGATGACCCGACTCGCATATTCAGGGCTGTCAGGTTTTCGAGCAGGTTTAATTTTAAGATAGAATCTCATACAAAAAAATTAATGAAAGAGGCAGTCCTTGCGGGTTTTTTGGGAGAGGTGAACCGCGGAAGGATTAAGAAAGAGATGGAACTATTTTTAAAAGAAGATGATCCATTGAAATACCTAAGGGTATTTTCTAGGTTGATAGCACGTTTTAACCACTAATATGTATATAAATCCGAAACTCGAAATCCGAAATCCGAGACAAATTCGAAATTCGAAGTTCGAATGTTTTGAATTTTGGATTTAGAATTTATGATTTGTTTCGAATTTCGATATTCGTATTTCGAATTTAAGTAATAAATAGGAGGAAGATATGAGCGTAAGGACAGATAGAGTGCGGAAGCAGTTAAAAAAAGAACTTTCGATGATATTGCAGGAGGAATTAAAGGATCCTCGCATAGGGTTTGTCACGATCACCAGAATCGATCTTACCGGGGATCTGAGATATGCAAAGATTTATTTTAGCGTGCTTGGAGATGAATCAAACCAAGAAACCAGTCTTGAGGGTATTAACAGCGCGGCAGGTTATATTCGCAGACTTGTAGGAGAAAGACTAAAGTTAAAATATGTGCCAGAGCTTTCATTCAGGCTTGATAAATCAGCTGAATACACCATGGAACTCGAAAAGACATTTGAGAGGTTAAGAGATGAGCGCAAGATCGATTAAAAAAATTATAAAAAAATTTGATACATTCCTTATTTCAGCCCACATAAATCCTGAAGGCGATTCGGTGGGCAGTCAGATTGCCCTCGCGTCTTTATTGAAGCGATTAGGGAAAAAGGTCATAATCGTAAACGAAAGCCCTGTGCCGCATATATTGCGATTCATGAATGGTGTTGACGGTATTTTAAAAGAATTGCCTCGCAATGTTGATTTTCAAGCTGCAGTTGTTCTGGATTGTCCGGATATGAGTCGCATTGGAAAGATCTCAGAGTACGTAACAAAGGATAAAGCGGTCATAAATATAGACCATCATATTTCCAACCAGAAATTTGGCCGGCATAATTGGGTGGACGCAAAGGCATCGAGCGCGGGTGAGATGGTCTTCGAATTATTTAAAGAATTTAAATTGAAGATAAAATACGATGAAGCAGTAGCTATATATGTGGCGATTATGACGGATACAGGTTCGTTTAAATATACCAACACATCTTCAGAGACTCACAGAATAATAGCGGAACTGATGGATGCGGGTATAGAGCCTTATGATATATATAGCAAGATCTACGAGATGAGCAGTCTTCAGGATACGAGTTTATTGGGTTGCGCGCTCCAGACATTGAAGGTGTCAGAGGATGGTACTATCGCATGGCTATGGGTTACAAAGGAGATGCTTAAAAAAACTAAGGCATCGTTGGAAGGCACGGAGGGCATAATAAATTTTGCGCGTTCCATAGGGGGCGTAGAGATTGCGGCATTTTTCAGAGAGACAGGCACAGAGAACAGGATAAAGGTAAGCTTTCGTTCAAAAGGTAAGGCAGATGTAAATAAGCTTGCTTCTTTTTTTAATGGCGGAGGCCATGTCACAGCAAGTGGATGTACTGTTTTTGGTAAGATGGAAGAGGTAGAGAAAAAAGTATTAGAGAAAGCTAAAGAGATATTGGCATAGATTCCCGCCTGCCTAGCGGCAAGGCCGTTGGCTTTCGCGGGAATGACAATACCATGGATGGTATATTAGTCGTAGACAAACCTAAAGGCATGACGTCGCATGATGTGGTGGATGTTGTGAGGCGAAGATTTGGGGTGAGGCGCGTTGGTCATGCAGGTACGCTCGACCCGATGGCTACAGGTGTGCTTGTGATGTTGATAGGCCGCTCCACAAAGTTAGCGGATACATTTTTAAAGGATGACAAGGAGTACGTAGCCACGCTTTTTTTTGGAAAATCTACAGATACACAAGACGCCACTGGTAAAGTTCTCGAAGAAAAAGACGCTGATGACCTAGATGTTAATACTGTAAAAAAAGCGCTAGGGAGTTTTAAAGGAAGAATGGAGCAGATACCGCCAATGGTCTCTGCAAAGAAATATAAAGGCAAGAAACTATATCAACTCGCGCGTAAAGGTAAGACTGTCCCAAGAAAACCCTGCCCAATAACGATATACGAAATAGAAGCCCTGGAATTTAATCTGCCTGAGGTCATTTTTCGCGTGAAGTGTTCAAAAGGCACGTACGTAAGGGCATTGTGCGAGGATATAGGCAGGTCCTTAGGTTATCCTGCGCACATGTCAGCGCTTAGAAGGACACAGTCAGGGAGGTTTTCTCTGAAAGAAGCCTGCTGTCTGGATAATATTAATGAAAAAGACATCCAATAAATCCGTAGCTGCTATAGGGATATTTGACGGTGTCCATCGCGGACACCAGAAGATATTAAAAAAGCTTACTAAAGAAGCATCCCGCAATAACGCCAGAAGTCTTCTTGTAACCTTTTACCCGCATCCTCGCGAAGTTTTAACAGGCGCGAAGTCTCGCCTGCTAATTTCATTGAAACACAGGGCTAAATTAATAAAGTCATCAGGCGTTGATGTCTTGCGTGTCATAAGTTTTACAAAGACATTTTCGCGTATGAGACAGGATGCTTTTATAAAAAATATTTTGATAGACAGGTTAAAGATAAAGATACTTGTCGTGGGTGAAAATTTTTTATTCGGGCGCAATGGAAAAGGAAATTTTGCTTTTTTGAAAAAAGCAAGCAAGAGATATGGATTTAAATTATTTGGGATAGCCCCTTTAAAACTAAAACAATCTTTAATTTCCAGTACGCGCATACGCCACGCGATTGAAAAAGGGGATTTAAAAAATGCGGCAGCGATGT
Source organism: Candidatus Omnitrophota bacterium (assembly GCA_042571405.1). Taxonomy (GTDB): domain Bacteria; phylum Omnitrophota; class Gorgyraeia; order Gorgyraeales; family Gorgyraeaceae; genus Gorgyraea. The sequence continues at coordinate 29,529 of JBHPHU010000002.1, forward strand.
TAGGCAGACCTGTCGTGGTCCTTGGCACTGTGGTAAAAGGCAGGCGCATAGGAAGAAGACTCGGTTTTCCTACCGCAAACATTGATCCTCATCATGAGATAATCCCGCCCAGCGGTGTCTATACTGTCGATGTTATTATAAATAAAAAATACTATAAGGGTATTTTGAATATTGGCACCAGGCCTACATTTGGCCTGCCCCGTACCCGAGCAAAGCGAGTGGTACGTGGTAAGGATACGGACCCTACTATTGAATTACATATATTTAATTTTAAGAAGACTATATACGGGAAAGACGTAGAGATAGCATTCAAGAAAAAGATAAGAAATGAAAGAAGATTCAAGTCTGCCGAAGCACTGCGAAAACAGATACAGAAGGATATAATCCTGAGCAAGCGAACATAATGAACGCGTCGAAGGACCCCACATTTAGCATACCGCTGATTTTATAACCCCACTATATTGTATAGGTTGAAAAAAGCAAACTTTTACCTTGACATAAAAACGTCATTCGTGTAAACTTTTAATTATCAAGTGGCGTAAAGTGGAGTGAAGTGGAGGAAGTTATGTTTTACGGTGAGTTTGAACATGCGTTGGATAGAAAAGGCAGGCTCATAATTCCCTCTAAGTTTAGAGACGCGCTCAAGGAGCATTATATCGAACGCTTTTTTATTACCCGCGGACTCGACAAATGTTTATTTATGTTTGGAGAAGATGAATGGAAAACGCAGGAACAGAAGTTTAAGGCCATGTCGTTTACAAAATCAGAATACAGGCGATTCAATAGACTCTATTTTTCAGGCGCTTGCGAACTCACTCCTGATAAACAGGGAAGGATACTCGTACCTTCTTATTTAAAAAGTTACGCTAGTATCAGAAAAGACGTATATATTATCGGCGTTTCAAACAGAATTGAAATTTGGTCTCGTGACATGTGGAAGGATTATTATTCTACGTCAAAAGATTCGTTTGAGGAAGTAGCGGAAAAATTAATAGATTTAGAATAGGAGGTTCCATGCCCCATCGCATTCATACTACTCATGCAAAGTCAAAACGAAATCGCGTACATTCTTTCAACATACCGATCGAATGCATACGAAAGACCAGGTCTCTTAATCTCGATAGCCACTCTTGCAATGTAAGTCGGGAAATATATAAAATAATAAAGAGCAATAATGGGAGAAAACTTTTTACATAAGCCGGTCCTCTCGCGGGAGGTCATGCATTTCTTAAATCCCGCGGTCGGCGATGTGGTTGTAGACGCTACTATAGGCGGCGCAGGTCATGCCAAAGAGATCTTGCGCAGGATAGGTCCCAGCGGTTTATTGATAGGAATAGACAGAGATAAAGAGTCGTTACAAATAGCAGATGGACAACTTAAATCCTCAGAAGGTTCTTTCAGGCTCATGAACGGTAATTTCAAAGACCTCAAGAGTATCTTACGGGATTCAGAAACAGGAGAAGTAGATGGAATTTTATTTGATTTGGGCATATCTAGTATCCAGATGGAGTCGGCTGAACGGGGATTCAGCATAAAGAATTCAGGTCCTTTGGATATGAGGATGGATAAGACGCAGCATCTTACGGCAGCCATATTAGTAAATAATTCGAGTGAATTCGAACTTTCGCGCTTGATAAAGGATTTTGGCGAAGAGCGCTTTCATAGGAGGGTAGCGGCTTCAATACTCAGGGCGCGCAGGGAGAAGAGGATAGAGACTACCGCTGAGTTGGCGCAGATAATTTCTCGGAGCATGCCTTACGGAAGACGCAGGGAGCGGATTCATCCGGCTACGCGCACATTCCAGGCGCTTCGAATAAAGGTGAATGATGAGCTTTCTGCCATGGAATACGCGCTTAAGGATACGCCATCCATTCTTAAAAAAGGCGGCAGGTTATGCGTGATCTCATTTCATTCCCTGGAAGACAGGATCGCGAAGAATACTTTTAAAGAATTTTCCGCGCAGGATGTCTTTCAGATCCTTACTAAGAAGCCTGTTGTGGCAGAAGGGGATGAACTTATGGAGAACCCGCGCGCACGGAGCGCGAAGCTGAGAGCAGTAATGAAGTTGTAAAAAGCGAAGTCCGCCATGTCTTTTGGCGGGCTAAGAGCAGCAGTCAAAATTTAGACCTATCCGACCTACGAGGTCGGATGGTAAAATTATGATAAAAAATAGCTTTAAGACATACAAAATTATAATAGGTGTCTTTACGCTGACATTGATCGCGCTTTTATATGTCAATCAGCAGGTGCTTATATATCAGATGGGCTTGAAGATCAAGGATAACCATCAAGTCTATTCAAAGATTGTTGACCGCAATAGGATCTTAGTATATAATGTACTTAATTTAAAATCACCTGTCAGCCTCGAGGAGAAACTTTTAGCAAAGAAGGTCGAGTTGGGCATGCCCCACAAATGGCAGGTGGTCAAACTTGAGAGTTCCCCAAAGAAGTTTGTTAGCAAAACGATAGTAAGAAAAGGTCTCTTTGCCAATCTGTTTGCAGTAAGTAGGGAAGCTGAGGCCAGCCCGATTGTTAATTTTATTAAATAAATGCACAGATGATCACAGATAAAAAAAATACAGATGATCACAAATAAAGTTATCTGCGATCATCTGTAAAGCTTTGCAGTTGCTATGCAATCTGCGATCATCTGTGTATTAACGAACGAAGTGAGTTAATAGCTGTGCAAAAGCTAATTACCCCCCGAATTAGAAAGCTTCTTTATTGTTTACTGGTTTTATTCGTGCTTTTAGGAGCCAGACTCTTTTGTGTCCAGCTTGGCGCCGCAAAACCATTATCAAAAATAGCCTCGAGTCAATATAAGACCTTTTCCTGCATACTTCCCAGGCGCGGCGTAATTTACGACCGCAATCTAAAAGAACTAGCCGGTTCCATTAATCTTAACTCTATATTTATAGATCCGCTCATGATGGAAGACAAAGGATCTGCAGTCGCAAGTCTTGCTAAGGTCCTGGATATTGATGCAGGTAAATTGCTCCATAAACTCAATAACCAGAAACGCTTCGTATGGGTGGCCCGCAAGATTTCACCTGATAAGGAAATGGCTCTCAGACGCCTATCTATTAAAGGAGTGGGTTTTGTCAAAGAGCCTCAGAGAGTTTACCCTAATGCTACCCTTGCCAGTCACATAATAGGATTTGTTGGCGTGGATGACGATGGTCTTGAGGGTATTGAGTTAAAATTCGATAAATTCCTTAAGGGTACAGTGGGATGGAGATATGGTATAAGGGACGCGAAGAAACGTGAGGTGCCTGGTTATGAATACAGAGAGATTCCGCCTGCTGATGGAAATGATGTAGTACTGACCATTGACAGCATAGTGCAGGCATTTGCAGAAAGGGAACTGGGTAATGCGTTTAAAGATCGCAATGCGCAGGGCGCTATGATAGTAGCGATGGACCCTTATACGGGTGATATATTGGCGCTTGCCAACAGACCGACCTATGATCCGAATAAAATCCAGGAATATCCTGTTGAGGCAAGGAGAAATCGCGTGATATGTGATTTTTTTGAGCCAGGTTCGAGTTTTAAAACAGTGACTGCGAGTGCTGTGCTGGCGGAAGGCGTAGTTAAGCCAGAGGATGAGTTTTTTTGCGAAAATGGAGAGTTTAAATGGTCCAGGCACACCTATCATGACCACAAACCGCATGGCTGGCTTGCTTTCAAAGATGTAATTAAGTATTCTTCGAATATCGGTACCATGAAATCAGCGATTAAGCTAGGAGAGAAGAGATTATACAGGTATATCAAGCGTTTTGGTTTTGGGAAAAAAACAGGTATAGCGCTTCCGGGTGAAGTAGAGGGAATAATCAGGCATCCCAGGCAGTGGTCAAAGCTTTCGCTCTGCAGTATCTCTATGGGGCAGGAATTAACAGTAAACGCGCTTCAACTTGCGTGCGCAATATCCACTGTGGCAAATGGCGGCTATTATGTGAAACCAAGGATTGTCAGCAGAGTACAGGACAAGGCCGGAGGCGTGATAGAAAAGTTTGAGCCAAAGAAGATGCACAGGGTTATTCCTGAAAAGACCGCGTTTGAGCTAAGAGAGATTTTAAGAGGTGTTGTAGAGGATGGCACAGGTAAGCGTGCTGAGGTGGACGGGTATTTTCCCGCAGGCAAGACCGGCACTGCGCAAAAGATAGAGCCAGACGGCACTTATTCGCACAGGAAATTCACGGCATCATTCGTAGGCTTTTTACCTTTTGATAAACCCCGTTTTGTTCTTGTGGTTATAATGGACGAGCCCAGGCCGGCTTACTACGGCGGCACTGTGTGCGCTCCTGTATTTCAAAAAGTAGCAGGTGAATTAATGCGTTACTATAAGATAGAACCTAAACGAGATGAGACTTAAGAAGATCATAGATGCTCTTGGCGATGTGAAAAAAATAGAGGGCAAGGTCTCTCTGGAGGTAAAAGGTATTGCCTGTAATTCAAAAGAAGTAAGGGAGGACTATGTCTTTATAGCTCTTAAAGGCTCGCGTTTTAAAGGCGCAGACTTTATAGCTGAGGCTATAGATAGGGGCGCTTGCGCAGTGATACTGGAGCAAGGCAATACATCTATATTTAGAAGGGGGCGTACCTTTATATATACAGGGAACGCAAGACACAGCATGTCTGAAGCTGCCAGGGCCTTTTATGGAGACATCTCCAGCAAGATGCGGCTTATAGGCATTACCGGCACAAATGGCAAAACCACAACCACATATTTAATAGAAGCTCTATTCAATGCGACATCCCGGAAAACAGGTGTGATCGGCACCATAAACTACAGGTTTGGAAATCGTCTTATACCGGCGTTAAATACGACTCCCGGGGTCTTGAATCTTTATTCTCTTTTGTTTGAGATGCGTAAAGATGCAATAAAGAATTGCATACTAGAAGTCTCTTCTCATTCGCTGGACCAGGGTCGCGTGGACACATTGAATTTTGACATAGCGGTATTTACAAATTTGACATCCGAGCACATGGATTATCATAAAAAAATGGAAAATTATCTAGCCTCAAAGATGAAGTTATTTACAAAGATAAAAATGGGAGGCCATGCGATCATAAACATAGACGATCCGCACGCAAATAAGTTTATAGAGCTGGTTAAGAAAGAGGGCAAGGCCAGAATAATAACATATGGCATTGAAAATCCAGCTGATGTGCGTCCGGGTGATATGGATATTAAATCTTCTCTTATTGGCCGGCACAATGTATATAATGTTCTGGCCAGTGTATCATGCGGTATTGCCATGGGTATGAGTCGTGAGGAGATTGCGCAAGGCATAGAGAGCGTAGTATCTTTGCCTGGCAGGCTAGAGAAGATAGATTGTGGTCAGGATTTTTTAGTGTTTGTAGATTACGCGCATACAGAAAATGGCATTGAGAATGCGTTAAAGACGCTAAGGGAATTAAAGCCAAATAGACTTATTACTGTGTTTGGTTGCGGCGGGGATAGAGATAGATCTAAAAGACCTGAGATAGGCAGGGTATCTTCTAAGCTGTCCGATAAGATATTTATCACAAGCGATAATCCAAGAGGCGAAGAGCCATCGAATATTATAAAGGATATAATTAAAGGTATTCCGGCCCGGAAAAAAAATTATGTCATTGAAAAGGATAGGGCCAGGGCGATTGAACTGGCTTTGAAGGACGCGAAGAGCAGGGATATTGTGCTTGTTGCAGGCAAAGGTCACGAGACATATCAGATATTTAAGGACATTACCATTCCCTTTGATGACAGGGAAGTGGTAAGAAAAAACTTAAAGGAGATGTCGAAATGTTTACAGTCAAAGATGCCTTAATGTCTACAAAAGGTAGGCTGATATCAGGAAACGAGAATGACATGCTAATGGGTATATCTACGGACACCCGCCGCATAAAAGGCGGAGAACTTTTTCTGGCCATTAAAGGTCAGAGATTTGACGGGCATAATTTTCTATTGGACGCGGTCTCGAGGGGCGCGGGCGGCGTGCTTGTGCAGGACGGCTGTATCGCTAATTCCAAATTTAAATTGCCTGAGGTCTCATTTATCTCTGTGCCTGATAGCATAAAGGCGCTCGGCGACATAGCGCTTTTCCACAGGTCGAGATTTAAAATACCTGTCATAGGTATCACCGGTTCCAACGGAAAGACCACCACAAAGGAAATGACAGCCGCCATCCTCAATAAAAGTTTCAATGTCCTTAAGAATTTTGGGACAGAGAATAATCATATCGGAGTGCCTCTTACGCTTATGCGGCTTAAACCCGAGCACAAGATCGCTATTCTGGAGATGGGAACGAATCATCTTGGCGAGGTCAAGAGGCTTTCAGAGATAGCAAAGCCCAGCGTGGCGCTTATTACCAATATAGGGCCGTCACATCTTGAGCATCTAAAGGATATTGATACGGTCTTGAAGGCGAAGATAGAGATATTGGATTTTTTGGATAAAGACGCAAGGGTCATCGTAAATGCCGACGACGAATACCTGAAGAAGATAAAAACAAAATCGAAGCTGATAAAATTTGGACTTGATAAAAAGGCGGATTTTGTCGCAGACAAAGTAAATGTCGAACCAGATGGTATTAGTTTTAGGTTGAACGGAAAATGGAAGATAGAGATGAGCGTAGCGGGCCGCCACAGTGTTTACAATGCCCTTGCGGCAATAGCTGCCAGTTGGGACTTTGGCCTTTCAATCGAAGAGATTACAGAGGCATTGCGGGAGTTTAAAGGGCCGAGCATGAGGATGGAGGTCAAGAGACTTGGCGACATAAAGATAATAAACGATACATATAATTCCAACCCTCTCTCAATGAGGCAGGCAATAGAGGCATTAAAAGATATGACCACTAAGGGCAGGAAAATACTTGTGGCGGGAGACATGCTTGAATTAGGGAATCTATCCGGCAGGTTTCATCATCTGGTTGGCAGGCAAGCTGCTGAGTCAGGCATTGATTTGATAGTCGCTGTAGGTAAACTTGCTGAGCATGTGTCCAGAGGCGCTCAGGAGGCGGGTATGAGCCAGAAGAAGATCAAGATGTTCAATGTAACTAAAGACGCGCGCGAGACCATGACGAATTTAGTTAAAAAAGGTGATGTAGTTTTGGTCAAAGGTTCGCGCGCAATGAAGATGGAAGAAATAGTGCGGGGCTTGGAGACCCTGTTTAAGACCTAACTATGCTATATTATATATTATATCCTTTAAGAGAATATTTCTTTGTTTTCAATGTCTTTAAGTACATCACATTCAGGGCTGCGTTTGCCGGTGTCACTGCGTTTTTAATTACGATTATATTTGCGCCACCCATCATCAGGAAATTAGAGGCCCTTAAGATAGGAGAGACTGTAAGAAAAAAGGAATGTCCGGACCTTTATAATCTGCACAAGGATAAACAGGGTACTCCTACTATGGGTGGGATTTTGATTTTACTGGGAATCGGACTGTCCACACTTTTATGGGCTGATGTAAAGAATAGTTTTGTGCTTTTGGCCCTTATGGTGACTGGCTGGCTGGGTGGTATAGGATTTTTAGATGATTATAAGAAGTTAAATCCCGGCTCTAAGTCAGGCAAGAGAGGCTTAACTAAGAGGACAAAGCTTTTCGCTCAGATCCTGGCAGGATTTATTGTAGGGCTTTTTTTATACATAAATCCAAAGGCTACTACCATGCTTGAGATGCCATTTTTTAAGGCTATGGCAATAGATCTGGGCATTTTTTATATACCGTTTGTGATATTGGTCATTACTGCCGCTTCGAACGCGGTAAATCTTACTGATGGCCTGGACGGACTGGCAATAGGGTGCGTTGTCTTGACTGCGGTGGCATACGCCGGCATGAGTTATGTGACAGGTCATATTGATTTTGCTAATTATCTGGGCATTTACTATCTCCCGGAAGCAGGTGAGCTTACTGTGTTTTGCGCCGCTATATTAGGGGCGGGCCTGGGATTTTTGTGGTACAATTCTTTTCCGGCGTCGATATTCATGGGTGATACAGGCGCGCTTGCGCTTGGCGGCGCTATTGGGACAGTAGCTGTTTTTGTAAAGAAAGAGATGCTCTTGCTTTTGGTTGGAGGTATATTTGTCATAGAGGCGCTTTCTGTGTTACTGCAGATAATCTCATTCAGGTCTACTGGTAAAAGGATATTTAAGATAGCGCCCATACATCATCATTTTGAGATGTGTGGCTGGGCTGAGTCAAAGGTAACCGTGAGGTTCTGGATAATCGCGATTATTTTAGTGCTTTTAAGCTTTGCTACCTTAAAACTAAGGTAATTATGAATAAAGTAGTTGTAGTTGGACTTGGAAGGAGCGGAGTAGGGGCTGCGAAACTTTTGGCAGGTCGGGGGGATACTGTTTTAATCACAGAGATAAAAGATACTCCTGTCGTAAGGGATACTGTAAAAGAACTGATCAAGGATGGTATTATTGAGCAAGGCAATGTTGAACTAGGCTGTCATACGGAGAGATTTATGAAAGATAGTGATCTCATAGTGGTCAGTCCTGGCGCAAAGTTGGCGGAGAATAACGGCATACCTGTAATAAGTGAGTTGGAGCTAGCCTATTCAATGTGCCCCGCGCCTATTATTGCTGTAACGGGTACTAGCGGGAAGACTACTGTTACTACTCTGATAGGTCAGATGCTTGTCTCTTTGGGCAGGGATGTGATTGTGTGCGGTAATATCGGTAATCCCCTGAGCGGAGAGATAAAGAGGATAAAAAAGGATTCTATTGTTGTAGTCGAGGTTAGCTCTTTTCAGCTCGAGAGGACAAGGAGTTTTAGGCCAAAGACAAGTATTATTTTAAATATATCCGAGAATCATCTCGACAGGCACAGTGATATGGAGGAATACGTTTCTGCAAAACTAAGGATATTTTCTAATCAAGATGCGGATGATGTATTATTTTTAAATGCAATGGATAAATTATCGAAGAAGATTTCCGATAAATCTAAGTGCAGGGTGGAGTTTTTTGACAAATATAAGGATTTCAGAAAAAGATATCACATAGAGAATGAGAATTTTCTAGCAGCCATGTCTGTGGCATCCTTGGAAGGTGTTAGCGAGGATGTCATGCTGAAGGTCATCTCGGAATTTAAAGGCATAGAGCACAGGCTGGAGCACGTATCTACGATCAATGGCGTAGATTTTATCAATGATTCAAAGGCCACCACTGTCTCTAGCGTAGAGTGGGCATTGAAATCCCTCGATGAGAAGATCATCCTGATCATGGGAGGCAGATATAAAGGAGGAGATTTCAGCAGGCTAAAGGACTTTGTTAATAAAAAAGTAAATTATATTATTGCCATAGGAGAGGCAAGGCCGCAGATTAAAAAAGGCCTTGCGGGGACAAAAGAAATTTTCGAAGAAGAGGATCTAAAAAAAGCAGTCTGTGCCGCGTTTAAAAAGGCAGATAAGGGAGACAAGATTTTACTTTCTCCTGGATGCTCAAGTTTCGACATGTTTAAAAACTATGAGGACCGCGGCAGGGTTTTTAAAGAGATCGTACTGTCATTGCGAGGCAGCCGCCTACGGCTGCCTCGCAATGATACTTAGAATATGAAAAAAGAAGCCAATAACCTTTTAATAATAGCAACAATTCTTATATGCGCTGGTATTATCATGGTCTATTCTTCGTCGAGTTACCACGCGTACGAGACGTTTTACGACAGCGCCTATTATTTAAAGAGGCATATATTTCATTTTATAGTCGGATTGATACTCGCGGGATTTACGCTAAAGTTTGATTACAGGAAACTAAGAAAATTTTCCAGGCCTTTACTTGGTATGTCTATAGCTATTCTTGTGCTTGTACTTTTACCTGGCATTGGCCATGAGGCAGGCGGCGCAAGGAGATGGATCAGGATAGGGTTTTTGGGGTTTCAGCCATCGGAGCTTGCGGGACTTTGTTTGACTATTTATCTGGCTGATGCCCTGGATAGAAAACAAGGCCGCATCAGGAGTTTTTATTATGGTTTAATGCCGTTACTACTGATATCAGGGCTAATAGTTTTGTTAGTGCTGTTGCAGCCTGACCTGGGAAGCGCAGTCGCGCTTTTAATAGTAGCCATCCTTATGCTTTTTGTAGGAGGCGTAAATGTAACCCAAATTGTGCCATTTGCCATTAGCGCTGTACCTATATTTTATTTTTTGATATGGAAAGTCCCTTATAGATTAAAACGCATAGTGGGGTATCTTGATCCATGGAGCAGGGCGGAAGATGCCGGGTTTCAGATAGTGCAGTCTTTTTTAGCGCTTGGTTCAGGCGGTATTTTTGGGTTGGGGCTGGGGTGCTCAAGACAAAAACTCTTTTATCTTCCGCAGGCGCATACAGATTTTATATTTTCCATAATAGGGGAAGAGCTGGGTCTCATAGGCACGCTTGGCATAGTATTTCTTTTTGGTCTATTTGTTTGGCAGGGTATGCGGATTGCTATAAAGGCGAGTGATTTGTTCTCAAAATTTCTCGCAACGGGCATTACGATGAGCATAGGATTGAAGGCAATCATAAATATAGCGGTTTCAACGGGAGCTATACCTACAAAAGGCTTACCTTTGCCTTTTATCAGTTATGGAGGAACCGCGCTTATCTTTAACATGGTAGGAGTGGCGCTGTTACTAAGCATCGCGAATAAATAAAGCTCTCGGCTTTTGCTTCTCAGCTGTCAGCAGCTGAAGGCTGAAGGCTGAAGGCTGAAGGCTTATGAAAATACTAATAGTTGCAGGAGGGACCGGCGGGCATTTGTTTCCGGCTATCAGGCTGGGTGAGGAGCTTATCCTGCGCGGCTACAATGAGGTGATTTTTGTGACATCGTCTCGTAAACGCGACAAAGAGATATTAAAGAAGGAGTGCGCGACACTACCTATAATTCCGCTTCAGTCAAAAAATCCTCGGGCTATTTTGAATTTTATAATCCGCCTTTTTGCCGGCACCATAAAGTCATTATTTTTACTTTTGCGCTTAAGGCCGGATGCGGTGGTGGGTTTTGGCGGATATGTAACAGGGCCAATAGTTTTGTTGTCAGCGTTGCTTGGAAAAAAGACCGTTATACACGAACAGAATGTCTTTCCCGGAAAGACGAACAGGATGTTAGCGGGTTTTGTTGATAAGATCGCTGTAAGTTTTTCAGAGACCCTGAATTATTTAAAGAGATTCGAATCAAAGATTATTGTCTCAGGAAATCTTCTTCGTCGTGAGTTAAAGAAAACTCAGCGCGCAAAGGAAAGTTTTACGATACTTGCAATGGGAGGCAGCCAGGGCGCTCATGCATTAAATAAACTTATACCGGAGGCAGTCGGTTTGATGGATGACGAAAAAAAGCCCCTGCTGGAAATGATACATATCACAGGACGCAAGGATGAAGAAGATGTGAAACGCTTGTACAAAGCTAAAGGGATAAATAATAGGGTTTTTTCTTTTACAGAAGATATTGCCAGGCTTTATAGCGAATGCGATTTTGTAATTGGCCGCTCGGGCGCTACGACTGTATCAGAATTATTATACCTTGATAAGCCATCAATATTGATACCATATCCGCATGGAAATGGTCATCAGCGGCTTAACGCGAAGATCATGGAGGACAGGGGCGATGCCCTTTTACTTGAGGAAAAAGGACTCAAGGCTGAGTATTTGCGTGACGCTATAATGAAATTCATGGATAAAGACATGCTTAAAGAAATGTCCGCGAGAGCAAAAAGCAGCAATGCGATAAATGCGTGTGATACCTTGATCAAGGCGGTGATTGGATGAAGGAAAGACTTCATTTTATAGGAATAGGCGGCGCTGGTATGAGTGGACTTGCGGAAGTCTTTCATTCGAGGGGTTATAGCGTGCAAGGTTCTGACATAAAAAAAACAAGGGTTACGGATAGACTTGAGGCCAGAGGCATACGAGTCATGGAAGGTCATTTTGCTGAAAATGTAAATGGCGCGGCCAGGGTCATATATTCTTCGTGCATAAGGGATGACAATGCCGAGATCCAAGAGGCAAGGCGCAGAGGTATTCCCGTGGCGCGTCGTATAGAGGCCCTAAACATGATTGCGCGGGATAAGGATCTTATAGCGATCTCAGGCGCGCATGGAAAGACTACCACGACTTCTCTTGTAGCGCATCTTTTGATTTCAGCGGGTCTGGACCCTACGGTATTTATAGGCGCTGATGTAGGTTTTCTTGGCGGTAATGCCCGCTGCGGCCAGGGTAAGATGGTTGTTGCGGAGGCAGACGAATCAGATGGATCGTTTCTTTTGATCAAGCCATTTTATAGCGTGAGCACTAATATCGACAAAGAACATATGGATTATTACTCTTCAATGGATGAAGTAATGGCCTCATATAAAAGATTTATAGAAAACACAGAGGATAAGGGCTCTGCTTTTATTTGCATTGATGATGATAATTTAAAAAAGATTGCCGGAGAGAGTTCTAAGAGAATAGTTCGATACGGCTTTTCTAAAGACGCCGATATAGTCGCGGAAGAGGTGGAGTTTTTGGGGCTGGATTGTTCCAAATTTGATTTTATATTTAAAGGTAAGAAGCTCGGCAGGATGGAGATACCTTTAATGGGCCGCCATAATGTTCTTAATTCTCTTGCAGCGATTGGTGTTGCAATGGAGCTGGGAGTTAAATTTTCTTTTATAAAAAATTCGATCAAGGGTTTTAAAGGCGCTGAGAGAAGATTTATAGTAACGCGTCTTAATTCGGATATCCTTGTGATAGATGACTATGCCCATCATCCTACAGAGATAAAAGCTACATTAAAGGTGCTTGAGGATTCCGGCAAGCGGATCGTGACCGTGTTTCAGCCGCATAGATATTCCAGGACAAAATATCTAAAGGAACAGTTCGGCAAGTGTTTTGATCTGGCAGATCATTTGGTTATTACAGATATATATTCAGCGCACGAGGCGCCCATGGAAAACATAAGCGCGTTAGACTTGTGTGAGAGCGCAAAAAGGCACGGCCATAAAAATGTATACTTTATTGAGAAGCAGAATATACTGGAACATCTTGTGGAGGTTGTGAAACCGGGAGACGCGATATTTATTCTTGGCGCAGGCGACATAGATGAACTACCTGAGAAAATAATGAGGAGTTGGGGTCTGACCCCAAGACGGTTATGTTAAAGAGGAATTACAGGAGATTGCTTTCGCGGCACACGAGCCTTAGGATAGGCGGGCCCGCGTTTTGTTGGTTAGAGCCAGAGGGTTTTGATGATATTCTGGAGGCTATTTCGCTGGCAGGCTTAGATAATAGGTCTTTGACTGTTATTGGAAATGGCACAAATCTTCTGGCGCAGGATAAAGGTTTTGACGGTTTAATAATGAATCTTGGCGGAAAATTTGACTCGATAGAGAAAGAGACCAACGAGATAGTGATGGTTGGCGCGGCCACGCCTATTGCGCAGCTGGTGAATAGATGCGCTGAGTTTGGGCTTAGCGGGTGTGAATTTCTCTCGGGCATTCCCGGTTCTTTTGGGGGAAGTGTATTTATGAACGCAGGGGTACGCGACATAGGAAATCCGGGAGCATGCAGAGAGATCAAGGATATAATAGTAGACGTGGATGTCGTGGATTTAAAAGATAAGACGCGAAAAAATATAAAAGCGGACGAGATAGGTTTTAGGTATCGTTCTTCCGGTCTTGACGGAAAATGTATTTTGGGCGCCAGGATTAGATTGGAAAAAGAGGCAACAAGTGTCATTAACGGCCGCATAGATTCTTTTATGAAAACGCGGCAGTGGATTCAAAAACTAAGTTTTCCGTCAGCGGGAAGCGTATTTAAAAATCCAGATGCCTCAACCCCCGCGGGAAAATTAATAGACGAGTGTGGATTAAAAGGCGCCCAGGCAGGCGGCGCTGAGATTTCCAGGGTACATGCGAATTTTATAGTAAATACCGGCAATGCGATGGCAAAAGATGTGCTGGAATTAATAAGATTAGCGAAAGGGGCCGTTAAAGGCAGGTTTGACATAGATCTGGAGCTGGAGTTGAAGATAATATGAAAAAGCGCGTTGGCGTTTTAATGGGAGGACCTTCCTCTGAGCATGATATCTCAATAAAATCAGGGAAAGCGGTCTGCAAGGCCTTACTGAACGAAAATATAGATGTTGTACCTATAGAGTTAGCGAAATTGGCCCAGACCAAGACCATGGATAGTTACAAGGAAGATGTGAAGCGCCTGATTCAATCGTCTAATATAGAGATTGCTTTTATAGCGCTTCATGGAGGATTTGGCGAGGATGGCGCTATACAAGAACTTCTTGAAGAGATACGGATGCCTTATACAGGGAGCAATGTATCCGCATCTAAGCTGGGCATAGATAAGATTGGCTCGAGAAATATCTTTAAGAGGTATAATATCCCTATGCCGCGCTATGTAACAATAAATAAAGACAGTCTTGACAAAATACAAGGTTCAAAGGTATATTTTAAAGAACTAGGCAAGCCGCTTGTTATAAAACCTTCACGTGAAGGCTCCAGTATCGGGCTTACTATAGTGGATTCTGAAAAAGATTTTCACAAAGCGCTTGATGACGCATTTATATATAGCCAAGATATACTGATAGAGGAATACGTGCGGGGTCGTGAGATTACCGTAGGTATATTTGACGATAAGCCATTGCCTGTGGTTGAGATAGTGCCAAAGAATAGATTTTTTGATTTTGAGGCAAAATACAAAAAAGATCTTACTGAATACAGGGTGCCAGCGGAAATAGAAAAAGGCAAATACGTAGAGTCTCAGAAAATAGCGCTCATGGCGCACAAGGCTTTGTCCGCGCGCTTTTTTTCCAGGGTCGATATGATATTGAGTGAAAAGGGCGTGCCTATCGTGTTAGAACTGAATACAATACCGGGCCTTACTGAGATGAGCTTGCTTCCAAAGGCAGCGCGCTCATCAGGTATTGATTTTCAAAAACTGGTGTTAAAAATTATGGAGTCCGCATCATGGTAAAACTAAAAAAACAAAAACCGCGTTTTAGAAAAAGAAGATTTACATTTTTACCTCGTCCCAGAAATCGATTTATCCTCATACTTAAATTCTTAATTACGGTAGCGGTCGTGGGCGTAGTCGGTTTTGGTTTCGTCAGACTCAAATACATGTTTAGCGACTCTGGTCAGTTTATGATCAATGGTATTAAGGTAAAGCTATACGATGAAAGTGGTTATTTACGAGACCTTTCGCTTGCGAACATCTCCAATGAAAATATTATAGGCGCTAACATATTTTTTATGGATCTAAAAGACCTGAAGCAAAAGATAGAGGCTGTTCACCCAGAGTTCAAGGATATTGAGATCAGGAGACTCTTGCCCAATAAATTGATCGTAAAGGCGAATTTGAGGAAACCGGTTGCGCAGATCCGCTCTGACAGGTATTATTTTGTCGACGAAGAAGGGGTTTTGCTGCCGGATGTAAAGAATTTTCCGGACCCGGGCCTTCCTATAATAGGGGGCGTGGGAATAAATCTTGCCAAGGCGCAGGCCGCTAAGTTCAGTGATTTTGAAAAGGAAAAGATCAACAAGGCGCTTGGTCTTATAGGAGAAATACGCAGTATCGAAGGCCTGGCAGTGTACGGGCTGAAGGTAGTGGATATAGCTGATCCAGGCAATATATCGTTTTTCTTTGATGATGTTAATATTGAGATAAAGATAGGCAATGAGGATTTTCTTAAGAGGCTCAATGTGCTCGTAACAGTGCTTGAGCAGATCGATATGGATGTTGATAAGTTTAAATATATTGATCTACGTTTCGAAGATCCTATCATAGGTCCGAGGTGATGTGATGCGGGTAGATCCTGTTTGCGGATTAGATATTGGCGCTTCATCGATCAGGGCGCTAATGCTAGAGCCAGGGTGTTCAGGCGGCAAAGAGAAGATATTGGGATTTGCGGAAATCCCTACAAAGGGTTTTTCAAAAGGCGTAGTCTCTAATCTCGGTCTATTGTCTGATAGAGCAGAAGAGGCGATTTCAAAGGCAGAGGACAACGCGCATTGTAGGATTAGACAAGTCATTACTAATATCTCCGGCATGCACATAAGGACATTTAAGAGCCGTGGCTCTGTCCATATCTCAGATAGGCCCAGCGAGATCACAGAAAAGGATTTAGCCAGGTGTATTGAATCAGCAAAACTTATAGCCATGTCGCTTGATAGAGAAGTAGTCCACATAATACCGGAGCGGTTTTATATAGACGATAAAATGGAGATCGCCGAACCTGTGGGGCTTTTTGGTTCAAAGCTGGATGTTGATTTGAATATCGTCACATCCCTTGTCAGTATATTGCAGAACCTTACAAAGGCTGTTAACATGGGAGGTTATGAGGTGGAGGATATAATTACCTCAGGCGCGGCTGCTAGTCTGGCAATATTTGATGATAAAGAATTGCAGGAAGGCGCGGTGATTATTGATGTAGGAAAGGATCATACCGAGGCGTCTTTATTTAGTGACAAAAAATTAAGAGATTGTTTTTATTTTCCATTTGGCAGCAATGACCTTACGCTGGTCCTGCAGGATAGGTTCAGGATGATGTTTGAGGATGCGGAGAAACTGAGAATAAAATGTGGCATCATTACCAGGCATTCGCAGCAATCTTACGATGACGCGGAGATATTAATACCTTCGCTAAGGAATAAACCGGACCCTGGCCGCGAAGATGCTCAGTCTGATCAAGATAGATCGGGGGGAAACTGGGTAGATTCTGATTCATTGTCTGCTGGGGTCCGGCTTTCAAGGCGCGAAGTATCGAATCTTCTTTTTCCTAAAGTAGAAGAGATCATGCAGGAAGTCTATAAAAAGATAGAGCCATTCGCAAGACAGAGAAAAAAAGTACCTTATATACGTATTGTGGGTGGGCCGTCAAAGATGGATGGATTCATAGAGGCCATAGAAGAGGTTTTTAACATGCCTGTGGAGATGGCCAGGATCCGCGATACCAGCGAAATACAGGATACTACTTTTGCATGTGCGCTTGGCCTGGCAAGATATGGCGCGTCTAAGAGGTTTGAGAAAAAATCCAGATCTATCGCAAACAATTCTAATCTGGTAGGCAAGGCAATATCTAAGATACAATCATTGTTGTCGGAATATTTTTAGGTTTAACAAAGGAGTATATATGATAGGTATAATCGGCGCAGGTAATATGGGAAGCGCAATAGCATTGCGCATAAATCAAAAGATTCTCGTAAGTGATACGGCTAAGGTAAGGTTGCGCGCCTTAAAGCGCCGCAGGCGCATTCTGACAAACGCGAACAATATCGATGTAGCCAGGCGATCGAGCGTTGTTATCCTTGCTGTGAAGCCGCAGCGCATAGTAAGTGTATTGAATGAGATAAGGCCGCATGTAAGAGGAAAGTTAATTATCTCAATAGCCGCCGGTATAGGAACTGAATTGATAGAAAAGATCCTGAGGGGCTCCAGGGTTGTCAGGGTCATGCCTAACATGCCTTTAGTGGCAGGAAAAGGTATGTCTGCGATTGCGACTGGCAGAACCGCGAGCAAGAAAGATATTGCCGCGACTCGAAGGATTTTTTCAAGATTTGGCGAAGTCGTAGCTGTCAAAGAATCTTCAATGGACGCGGTTACCGCTGTTAGCGGTAGCGGCCCCGCGTATTACTTTTTATTTACAGATTTACTGGAAAAGGCCGCGTGCGCGTGCGGATTAAAGAAAGATATTGCCAGGCAGTTGGCGAAAGCTACTTTCATAGGAGCAGCAGCATGTGCCAGCGCCACTAACACATCTATGCAGGATTTTGTCAAAAAGGTTGCCTCAAAAGGCGGGACAACTGAAGCAGCGCTTAAGGTATACAAGCAAAAAGGTTTGGAGCGGATTGTAAAACAAGCAGTCAAGGCAGCGGCTACCAGGTCTCGCAAGCTGTCAAAATAATTGGTTGTATGGAATTTCAATGTTCTCGACTTCGCTCGAACAATATTCTTCGAGCGAAGTCGAGAAGAATTAATTTAAAGGAGAAAGAAGATGAAAATAGGTATTATAGGAGGCAGCGGGTTATATAATATAGATGGACTAGAGGATGTAAAGGAGGTCAAGGTAAGCACGCCTTTTGGAGAACCGTCCGATAGTTATATCGTTGGTAGCCTAGAAGGGTCAGAGGTTGTATTTTTGCCAAGGCATGGCAGAGGTCACAGGATATTACCCACAGAACTTAACTATAAGGCAAATATATACGGCATGAAAAAACTTGGTGTTGAACAGATTATATCAATTTCAGCAGTCGGTAGTTTCAAGAAAGAGCTAAAACCTCTGGACATAGTGCTTCCAGACCAATTCGTTGACAGGACCAATCAGGCGCGCAAGACAACATTCTTTGGTTCTGGTATAGTTGGTCACATAAGTTTCGCAGAGCCTGTTTGCGCGGATTTAAAGAAAACTATCTTCAATGCAGGCAAGGACCTGGGTTTGAACCTGCATAATAAAGGTACATACCTTAATATGGAGGGCCCAGCATTCTCCACAAAGGCAGAGTCACACCTTTATAAAGGCTGGGGCATGGACATAATAGGCATGACAAATATGCCTGAAGCAAGGCTTAGCCGCGAGGCAGAGATATGTTACGCAACAGTCGCTTTTATCACTGATTATGACTGCTGGCATGAGGAGATAGTTACCATTGATATGGTGATAGAAAATCTCACCAGGAATGTCGGGACAGCGAAGAAACTAATAAAGAAGGTCGTGCCAATGCTCGCAAAAACAAAAAGAGAATGTGCTTGCAAAGACGCATTGAAATACGCTATTATAACTGATAAAAAACTTATCCCAGACCGCGCAAAAAAGGATCTGGATGTGATAATAGGGAAATACATATAATTTATTGCATGAGATCTAAATAATGCTTGTGCACTTGTGGCTTGTGCGCTAAGTTGCGACAGCAGGGAGTAACTTATGGATTACAAGAAGACATTAAATTTACCGAAGACTGATTTTCCAATGAGGGGAAGTCTGCCTCAGAAAGAGCCTGCCATTCTTGCGGAATGGGAGAAGCAGGACATATACACGAAGATTATCGAAAAGCGAAAGTCTTCTCCAAAGTATATACTGCACGATGGCCCGCCATACGCGAATGGCAATATCCATATAGGCCACGCCTTGAACAAGACTCTAAAAGATATCGTTATAAAATTCAAAACAATGCGCGGCTTCCAGGCTCCATATGTTCCTGGCTGGGATTGTCACGGCATGCCTATCGAGCACCAATTATTTAAGGAATTAAAGAAGACAAAGCACGACGTAGACCAGGTAGAATTCAGAAAAATGGCGCATAAATTCGCTATGAAGTTCGTTAATCTGCAGAAGGAAGAATTTAAGCGCCTTGGTATATTTGGAGACTGGGATAATCCGTACCTTACCTTAAAGCCTGAATATGAAAAGGAAATAGTAGCCAGCTTCAATAAGCTCGCAAAAGACGGCTATGTTTATCGAGGTCTTAAGCCAATCAACTGGTGCGCCAGATGCGAGACTGCTCTTGCAGAGGCAGAGGTGGAATATGAAAACCATGTCTCACCGTCGATATTTGTTAGGTTTGCTATAAAGCCACAAGCCACAAGCCACAAGCCACAAGCCTTTCTTGTGTGGACCACCACTCCATGGACTTTGCTTTCCAATGTTGCGGTTGCTGTGCACCCTGATCTTGAATACATTGAATTCAAAAGCGACAAAGATGAAATTCTGATTTTCGCAAAAGACCTGCTCGATGCCGTTAAAGAAAAAACAGGTTTAAAGGGAAGCATAGTAAAAACCTTTAAAGGCAAAACGCTCGAAGGCCTTGTTGCAAGGCACCCGTTTTTAAATCGCGATTCAAAAGTCGTGCTGGCAGAGTATGTCTCAAATGAGGATGGTACAGGTTGCGTACACATAGCGCCTGGACATGGCCAGGAAGATTATAATGTGGGCCTGAAATACAATCTCCCTGTTATCATGCCCGTTGATGATAAAGGAAGGTTTGTAAAGCTGAAGGATTACGAAATACCCGATTCTATCGCAGGCAAAAATGTCTTTGGATCGAATGAAACAGTTCTTGGAATCCTCAGTGATAAAAAATCTCTTTTATATTCTGAAAAGACTACGCATTCATATCCGCATTGCTGGCGATGCAAACAACCTCTGTTGTTTCGCGCGACAAAACAGTGGTTTGTCGGAGTAGATAAAAACAATCTTCGCTCAAAGACTCTCAACGAGATTAAAAAGGTCAAATGGGTGCCTGCTTTTGGCGAAAAACGAATCTCTAGTATGGTGGAACTCAGGCCTGACTGGTGCCTGTCAAGACAGCGTTACTGGGGCGTGCCAGTACCTATCTTATATTGCTCCTCATGTGATTCCGAGATCATAGATGAAAAAGTTATGAAGAATATCGAAGAGCTTTTTGGAAAACAAGGCTCTGATATCTGGTTTTTGAAAGACGAAAAGGACCTTCTACCCAAAGGTTTTAAATGTCCGAAATGCAAGGGCGATAAATTTAAAAAAGAAACAGATATACTGGATGTATGGTTCGAGTCAGGCGCAAGCCATCAAGGTGTCTTAAAAATCCGAAAAAACTTAGGTTTTCCAGCTCAACTTTATCTTGAGGGCAGTGACCAGCATAGGGGTTGGTTTCAGACTTCTCTATTGGTTGGTATGGGTGTGGCAGGAAGAGCGCCATTTGAAAACGTGCTTACACATGGTTTTGTCGTTGACGGAGAAGGTAAGAAGATGTCCAAATCATCCGGGAATGTCATTGCGCCGCAAGAAATTATTTCAAAGAGAGGCGCGGATGTATTAAGGCTGTGGGTAAGTTCTTCATCTTATTTTGACGATGTGAAGATATCCGAGGAGATCCTGCAGCGTACAGTAGAGGCTTACAGAAAATTTAGAAACACGGCAAAATTTATACTAGGCAACATCTCAGATTTTAACTATGAAAAGGATGCCATTGACAGGAAGGACATGCTTGAGATAGATAGGTGGGCGTTGTCGCGGCTAAATTCTGTCTTGAAAGACGTGACAGATGCCTTTGAGAGATTTTCATATCATGAGGTTGTCAGCTCACTATATAGATTTTGTATTATGGACATGTCGAGTTTTTATCTTGATATCTTAAAGGATAGACTGTATACTTTTGGCCGTGCATCAAAAGCGCGGCGTTCAGCTCAGACAGCGCTCTACCGGATTCTTGATGCGCTGGTAAGGGAACTTGCTCCGCTTATCCCGTTTACCGCAGAAGAGATTTGGCGGCACTTTAAGGCGGCGGGTTCGGTGCATCTTTTGGATTGGCCAGAGGTAGATGAAAAGGCAGTGGACATTGACTTAGAGAAAGATTGGCAAAAATTGAAACAACTCAGAGAAAGCGTCTTAAAGGAGCTCGAAGAAAAACGTATAGCCAAGATCATAGGCAGTCCGCTGGATGCAAAAATAATACTTTACATAAAGAATGATTTAGAGTATAATTTGCTCTCTAAATACCTGAATGAGTTACCGTCGCTTTTTATAGTGTCGCAGGTAGAGTTGAAAAAGGCCGAAGACAGGAAGATCGAGGTCGGCAAAGCAGATGGCAAAAAATGCAGTCGCTGTTGGAACTGGAATGATTTTGTAGGTAACGACAGCGTTCATCCAACGCTTTGCAAGAGATGCAAGGATGTTGTAGCGGAAGGGAGCTAACACATTATGCTAAAGAAACAGACAACTCAGTATAAAAAGTTACTTTTACAAAAAAGAGAAGACGTGACAAATGAAATCAAAGATATAGCCAGGGAGAGCTTTAAGTCTCAAAAAGAGGCGTCCGGGGACCTTTCTGGGTACAGTCACCATATGGCTGACATGGCCAGTGACAGCTACGAAAGGGAGCTCAGTTTAAATATTGCCAGCGGTGAACAGAAAGTGATATATGAGATAGATGATGCCCTGAAACGCATAGAAGAGGGCAAATACGGAAAGTGCGTGTCTTGCAGCAAGAAAATACCTTCCAAGCGACTAAAGGCTGTGCCACAGGCAAAATATTGCATACAATGCCAGTCAAAAGAAGAGAACGACAAACAGTAATCTCCGCGTTTTTTATTCTTGTAATTCTCGTCATCGACCAAATTTCAAAGACTCTGGTTGTTGCCAATCTAACAATAGGTCAGTCTATACCTATAATAAATAATATCCTGCATGTTACATTCGTAAAAAATACAGGCGCAGCATTTGGGCTTTTCAAAAACAGCACTCCGGTATTTATCGCAATATCGATCATAGCAGTGACCTTTATAGCATGGCTTATTTTAGGCTCTATAAAAAAGGCAAATTTTTTCTCAAACAAGGCCTTTGACATAGGGCTTATCTTGATACTTTCAGGCGCGCTGGGTAATTTAATAGACAGGCTTAAAGGTGGCTATGTCATTGATTTCATTGATTTTAGAATATGGCCTGTTTTTAATATAGCTGATACCTCCATAACTCTCGGTACGGCCCTCCTCATAATAAGCTTACATTTTAAGTCTTGCTTTAAGTGCAAACTTAAATAGCCCCATGACTTGAAATTCTGGGATTGTGTGATATACTTTATATTGAATAGAAGGATGGCATTTTTTTATTTAGCTCAGTTAAAAAGATTTAAAAAGTTTTAAGTGAGAGGATTAAGAGATGAGAGAGCTAATTTTTAAGAACCTGACTTCAGGAGATAAGAAGAGAAAAGACCTCTTTATCTCTGAGACTGTAGAGAAAAAAGGCGTCAAGACTACTACACAGCGCCATTCCATGTACGTAGTCAATAACTGCAACAAATTTGCCACCCAAAAGGAGTTACTAGAGTGGCAGAACAAGACATGCCAGGATCATAATAAACGCCATATCTTCATATTCAAGAGTCGTGATAGCAAGACAAAAAAGGATAGCTTTGTCTGTGACGTAGTGGGTAAGTTTTACGCTGTTGTAAATAATGATGTGTATTCAGTGGCATTCAAGCATTCTTTAGAGATAGATTTTATGAGCGCAAAAAAGGATATTTAACGCAACGGTGATACTGCACTGCTTTCTCCTTGGTTGCCCTGCCCTTTACGAATAAAGGGCAGGGTTTTTTTGTATAAACCCCTGTACAGACGCGGTGTCTAGACACCGCGTCTGTACAGGGGCTAAGTTCTATTGACTACACTGGCTGTATATGTTAAACTTTACCCATTACGGAGGAAAGATGAAAATAGCTGTATTAGGAGATGGTAGCTGGGGAACAGCCCTTGCTATACTCTTGAAGAACAAAGGCCTTGATGTTTCTCTCTGGGGAGCATTCAGGGATAACATTGACGCTATAAAGGAGCATGGAGAAAACAGGAAATTTTTGCCTGGTGTTAAGATCCCTAAGGATATCCAGGTTGCCTCAGATATGACTGTTGTCTGCGAGGATGCAAGTCTAATTATACTGGCCATACCTTCGCGTTTTTTAAGAGAAATCCTAACGAAACACAGAGACTTGCTAAGAGAATCGAGAGCTATTCTTGTCAGTGTGATAAAAGGCCTTGAGCAAAAGACGCTTAAAAGGATGAGTGAGGTAATAACCAGTGTTTTAGGAGAGAAAGACCTTGTGGTTCTGTCAGGCCCAAGCATAGCGCCTGAAGTAGCCAGGGGCATACCAACAGCTGTTACAGTCGCGTCTGAGGATGATGGTTTGGCGCGCAAGGTAAGAGATATTTTCAGGACAGAGACTCTCAGGGTCTATACAAACAATGATGTTGCGGGCGTAGAGCTTGGAGGCGCGCTCAAGAATATCATAGCGATCGCGGCTGGCATCTCAGATGGTCTTGGCTTTGGCGCCAATACGAAAGCAGCCATACTTACAAGGGGTCTTATGGAGATGACGCGTCTTGGCATAGCCATAGGCGCAAAGCAGGAAACCTTTAGCGGTTTGAGTGGCCTGGGTGATCTGGTAACGACCTGCGTAAGTAAAGAAGGTCGTAATCGTAGCTTTGGCGAGGACATAGGAAAAGGCAAGAAACCCGAAGATATTCTAAAGAAAAGTGTCATGGAAATAGAAGGAGCCTGGACATCAAAAGCAGCGCTTGACTTGGGCAAACTCCGCAAAATAGAACTCCCAATCACACAGCAAGTCTATTCAGTGATATTCGAACAAAAACCAGCCCTAAAAGCAGTAAACGAACTAATGCTCCGCGAACCCAAGCCCGAATCCTAAGCCTTCTCAAAAGTCCATTTCTGTGGTATAATTAATATTGATAAGCATAGTAGCTATATAGCCTTACAAGGCTATTTTTATGGGTGGATTATGATGGGGATTGGAAAAGGGTTGAGCTTTAAGATTGTAACTATTTGTATGAGCATTTGCTTTATTTTTAATGCCAATGCTTATTCTATGTCTAAATTAAGAATTAATTCAATGGGAGATGATATTGAAGGAAGTATGGAACGTAAAAGAAAAGAAAGCATGTTATCAGAAATGACAAGAATTAAAATCATAGAGTTTTTGTCAAAGCCTGATAATGATAAGGGATTGATAGATAATGGATTGGATTTATTAGATTCAGTACAAGACCCTAGGGATATTATGGAGATTATTGAGAGTGCATTCGCTCGTAGAAAATTGAGATTGTATTTGTGTAAAAAAGGAATTTTCGGAGACACAGGTACACCTATGGATATAAGTAACATACTAAAGGATAGCATTGAATCAGGGGCTTATAACATAAAAATTATTCCTGATGGCGGTAGCGAGATGATAGGCGCACGTGATTTTAGGATAAACGTAAAAAAGAAAATTATGACCTTTTCCGCTGGTTTTATATACGAGGAAAATCTAAGAGGGAAACGTTTTTTTGGTATGCTCTATAGATGGATGTTTGCATTACCTTGTTTTAGTAATTGTTCTGGATGGGAGTTCAAAATTACAAAAAGCAAATTTACTAATGAAGTCACAGAAGATGAGAAATATGAAGAAAATGTTGCAAGTTATATGTCAGCCAGGGCATGGTGGCGCACTAGACTTCCTATAGAGATTACTTCGAAAAAAGGTATAATAATACAAGATATTGACGAGATTGAACCAGGAGAAGAATATTACATTAAAGGTAGATTTTTAAATTGGGAAGATAGGCTAGCTTATCTCGCTTCAATATACACTTCTACTAATGACAAGACAAAGTTTGCGTCGTTCGAGAAACTCCTCACAGAGTTAAAGCCATCTATTATTGAAAAGATGATGGATATGCCTACCCTTGTTGCTTTCCTATTAGGTCTTAAGCCGGCGCATTATACGTATAACTCCGAAGAAGATGGCTCAGATGTCATAGAGGCAATTATGGCAACAACTGCTTCCCAGAAGAAATTCCATACATTTCCTGAACAGTTAAGTAAAAGCTATGTTTTGTATAACCCCGAGGCAGTAAGAAATGCAATTTTTGAACTGAACATGTTGACAAAGGACGAAAAAATAGTCGAGCGTGTCATGAAGAATATCTGGGAACTTGCAAATGGTGACTCAAGAAAGATAAACATAGAGATCTTCAGAGAAAGCGTTGAAAATCTCTTGCCGAAACAATTTCCGGAAGAACCGGAAGAATTTCTGCAGAAAATATTAGATGCATCCGCCCTTCGAGTCGGTTCTGTAAGGAGCGTTACTCAGGCTGATTCTTTTGCTCGGGGATTTATTCTTGGCATTCCATTTATAGATTCGATATTATTTTGTATTGATAAGAGGGGCCTAATATCTGCTGTTTCCACAGAGAAGTCACTTTCTGGTATTCGATATTTAAATAAGGGCCCAATCCATCGCATAGAGTATATTATTTTTTCACAGGAATTTATTGAACGTCTAAGAGCATGGGATAAGGCGCTTGAGTTTGCCTATGAATTAATGGAGAGACAACTAGAGGATAAGAAGCTTCAAGAATGGTTACAGAAGGAATCCAATATGTGTCTCTGAGAACGGATTTTTGGAGATGTCTACCAAGTTGTAAAGGAAGTTGTCTTTGAGGTGTATAGGATTTGGAATTTCAGGGTATTTGAGGTATAATATGTAAAAAAGGAGGAACCATGAAGAGATTAGCGTTATTCTTATTATGTCTTAGTTTGGTTGGAGGTATTGCTGTTGCGGCAGAGAATGAACTTCTTGAAGGGCAGAGGATCTGCGATATGAAATTCCGAAAGGTCGTTATTTTAGGTGAAGGCATAACTAATCAGGTGGCCTTTCAATACTCTACTTCATACAGGGCAGTAGTGTGGCATAAAGAAGAGACCAGTCCGGGTATAAAAGAACCAGGCCCTGCCATGAAGGAACTTATAGTCGAACTGCAGGGCATAAATGCCACAGAAGAAGAGTGGGAATTTATAATTCCCGGAATCGCGGAGGAATTTTTCTTCGTTACTTTGAAGAATATGGATAATGATTCTTTGTCTAAAGTCAAAGGCACGGTATATCTGCCTGATTCTTCGAAAAATGATTCTATAGAAGCCGGGATTAAAAGAGTCTCCAATGGAAGATTTGTCGTAATATACGGCCGCTAATTTTATAATTGTGTTATTTGGGGTTACGCCACTTGTTGCAGTGCCCGCCTCTTGATACAATAAGATTATTCAGATATGAAAAAAAATATTATTTTGTGTATTATAGCTTTGATTTTATTCTATGGAATAGCGGAAACCTCCGTTAGTCTTTTTAATTTCGACTTAAATCTCCCCAGGTATTTTAAATTTGCGGATCGATTTCAGGTAGATCCTGGTTTTAGTGGAGGATTTTTTAAAAAAGATAGCCGGGTCTTTTGGCGCGTAAATAAAGATAAATCCGCTGATATTAATTCACAAGGATTCAGGGATTCAAAAGAAATAGATTCTTTTAAAAGAAAGGATACTTTTAGAATAGTATGCATAGGAGACTCTGTGACTTTTGGAGTCCCGATAACATTGAATAGGAGCAGAGATACCTTTCCTAAGCTATTGGAGAAATCATTAAATCAGCTTCAGATGCGGAAAAATTTTGAAGTTATAAACGCGGGAGTGCCGGGCTTTACTTCCTATCAAGGTTTGCAATATTTAAAATATTACCTTATAAAATACAAACCAGATTTAGTAATTTCTCAGTTTGAAATTAATGATGCTGCAGAGGCTCTTTACTTTGCAGATAAAGACCAGAAATTGCAGCCGGACTGGTCGATAGCAGCGCAAAATTTTCTGAACAAAAGTAAATCCTATCGATTATTAGGGAAAATTATTTTTTATGTAAAGTATAGATTTTTTTGTAACGCTGACAACTGTAAGGGAAACAAAAAGAGAGTTACTCCTGATGATTACAAGAACAACTTAAGAGAAATGATAGAAATAGGCAAAGAAAATGGTTTTAAAGTAATATTTTTACCCCCTGTATTTTTCGAACCAACTGAAAAAGAATTAGAAGGAAGAATTTCTACAAATAAAAAATACTCTTTCCCAAAAGAAGCCTTGTACGTGGATACCTACAGTGCTTTTAAAAAAAGAGAAGCAATAGCAAGAAGCCTTTTTTTCGATGACTGTCATTTGACCCCCGAGGGGCATAAAATATTAGCAGAAGAGATACTTAAGCATTTGACAGAAGCGACACTTTTATCTAATAATTTTTCCCATCCATCCAATCTTAGGGTCCCTATTATAGAGGATGAAGAAAAAATAAAAAAAGCATCAGGCAAGATCAATGCGCGAAAGTTATTAGACGAATATGAGCAGGATATCATGTATTTTACTGCTATTAGCGAAGTAGCTAGAAAAAAAGGAGACGTATTAGCCATACTAAGGCCTTCTACCAGAAAGATATTTGAAACATTAATTGAGACCCCAGGAGATGACTTGCAGAAAGTAGTAAATTTTGACGAAAAGCTTTTTTTTGAAGTCCATACTGCCTTGCGCTCAAAATGGGGCATAGAATTTATTAAAGAGAATCCGCTGCTCGTTAATGAAAAGTTAGAGATAAGTGATTCAAACAAAACAACTGTATTGCTGTTCAGGATCATGCAAGCCTGCGCATTTAAGCGGCTAAACCTGCCTGAAGACGAAATCAATACACTGCAGCAGTATATAATATTATCGTACGATTCATTAAAAATAGCAGATGAAAAGACTGCCAAAGCAAAGTATTTGCTTAAAGCAAAAAAGCCGCAACCAGATAAAAA
The DNA here is from genome assembly GCA_042571405.1 of Candidatus Omnitrophota bacterium. GTDB lineage: Bacteria > Omnitrophota > Gorgyraeia > Gorgyraeales > Gorgyraeaceae > Gorgyraea. Next base: position 57,621 of record JBHPHU010000002.1, read on the forward strand.
GCTTATTGATAAATATCAAAGTGTTTTTTATGACATGTATGTTACAACGATTAAATACATGGGCAAGAGAGCGAATGAGAATATGTTTGGATACGGAGATTCAACTGTATTAACGGGATATATTTTTGGAAGCTTTGGAATGGGTAGCTATATAGAAGAATATAAACTTATTCATATTATGGCAATGATGGAAGCTTATGGGGGAGTATATGAGCTTCTTAGAGGCAACCCTGAAAGAGCTATAGAGCAATTCAAAACAGCTTTGCGCTCAGAGGATTTTGATCCAAAGATAATCCGTCTAATTCAAGAAGAATTAAGATGGATGCATGAGAATAATTTAGACGGTGCTGAAGAAGCGATAGAGGGCATAAATAACTTTCTGGGATCTCTTTACCTTAAAGATGTCACATTGCTTACACTGAAGGAGAAGATTGAATGGAAGGATGAATGGGGTAACCTAAGTACAAACGCGGTAAAAGCGGCAGAAAAGTACATGCTAGAATGGGAAACAACAGAGGAGGAGGATGATTTATTGGTATTTGATAAGTTTTTACCAGGAGCTAAGTTTCAGATGCAGCTCGGCAATGATAACATAACTTTACCGTCACCAGAGGCTATAGAGATTTTCCAGGCAACATGTAAGATAAATTTTGATTGGGGTGCCTGTATGATCGTTACTCCCTATCCCATTGTGCATGGACTAATGGAGTATATAATTCGAACGGATCATGAAAAGGCATATCTGGCCGCAGTCATTGACAGGGCAATTGAACTTTTAGATGAAGATCTCAAAGTAAAATGTATAAATAAAATATTTAAAGTAACATATATTAAGAAGGAATTCTTAAATAATTTTGCACGATTAGTTGGCGTAAAGTTTTTAGCCCTCCTGAAAAATTTAGATGAAAAGAGCTTAGGATTTATTATGAATAATTATTATCTAGATAAGAGGCATTACGAAAAATATATTTTTGATGAAGTTTTAGACAAAAAACCAGGTACAATTAGATATCTTGATCCAGGAACTCTCCAATGGCTTGGAATACCCCAAGATATAAACCTCGATAAAAATAGAATCATCAACGCGTCTTCCTAAAGTCTTATTTATATGGTATAATTATAGTTAGATAAGCATAGCAGCTATATAGCCTTACAAGGCTATTTTTATGGGTGGATTATGATTAGGATTGGAAAAGGGTATAATTTGAAGATTACATCTTTAGCAATAGTTATGATACTATCTTTTACAGGGATTGTATATCCAACTCCCAATTTAAAACAAATTTTGCGTTTACCTACAGGACAGGCAGATGACACATTTGTCCGAATAAAAGCAGCTTACATCAGAGATGTTTTGCAGCAGCACCCAGAACTCAAAGCTTATCTCCTTGATGATAAAAATACAGAAATCCGTCTTGTAGCTTTAGGTGAAAAACCAGCCTATTGGAGTTACGGCGCTAAGGCGCAAGATGAATTACGAATAATTAAGGAAATCTCAGAAAAACTAGATCTGCGATTTATTCAGTATCAATATGGCACTAAAACTTCATGTTTTATTTACGACCCTAAATCTTTAGCAAAAGTATTTTTTCAATACAAAGAAGAGCTCTTAGATGAAAATAATTATTTGCCTGCGCAGGAAGCTCTACCGAGTCCTGTAAGTTTTTTTAAGGCAATAAACTTAGAAACTATTATTACTGATGGAGTATCGGTAGAAAAAGAAACCCAGCTTATGCACCTTGACAAATTCTTAATAGCTATTTGCCAAAGAGGTAAAGCTAATAGAAGTGAAGGCGAACCTTTTCCAATAGGCATAGCAATGGGCTATAATCTTGAATGGGTGCGGGTAATCTTAGAGAGACGGAAAGGAAAACACGTTATATATCATAGCATTTCTTCTCGCCGGCATAGTATTTGGTTTTTTTCAGCAGATAAATCATCCGGTGACGCATTATTGGAACGATGGATAAAGATGGCAGAGGCAGGAAAAGATATCATTTCTATGATATAGTTGCGCAGGGGCTATTTTTATGGGTGGATTATGAAAAAGAATAAAAAAGTATTGGCAGCCATATTTATGCTAATAGAGATAGTTTTTCTGTCTAACCTTGCATATTCAGAAGGAACATTCCTGCGCGTACCGCTTATAACAAACAAGAAATATATCGAAATAGTAAAAGAAAACAAGGTTTCGGTTAGGCAAACAGAAGAGCTATATGCAAGAAAGTTTGAAGAAGTTTTATTAAAAATTTTAAACCCATTGTCATTTGGGAAGCATGAAATAGAAGTGCCTAAATTTAGATGTGAGTTAGGTTTCTACATGCCTGACTGCGACAATAATCGCAGGGATTTGGCTATTCATGTAGTGAGGGAATTAGGAAAAAATTTATTAAGTAATTCTAAATCTGAGAGAGAAATACTCCTTCAACATATATACTATGATAACCATAAGGCGATAAGAATAATATCAAGAAACAGGGAAACCATCGAAACACCCATTGAATACTTATTGGACAAAAAAATGAAGATAGATCCTTTTGCTTTTGATGAACTGTCAGGAGCAGCTCTTTATTGGTTAAAAGAGTTTGCTCACATCAATAAGGGCATATTTTTTACTTTGGATAGCAATGGACAAAAGATGGAAGTTTCTTATGATAATATTGTTGAAAGCAAAGGAAACTATAAAGGCACAGAAATCCAGATGATAATTTTTACTCCTGCCATAGCCAAAAATACATTTTCGCTCAATGACATTAAAAACATTACACGCAGGGCACTATAAAACATCGCTACGTCTAATCTGGAAACATCTACGCAACTAGAGGGGGTCAGGTCTAGACATTCGTTATTCCGGATACACCCCGCAGTCTAACCTATGTCCAATCACAATCCCTTACCCACAACCTTCTAAGCCTCTTCCCAAACCCCTATTTATATGATATAATTACATTACAATAAGCATGGGAGCTATATAGCCTTACAAGGCTATTTTTATGGGTGGATTATGATGGGGATTGAAAAAGGGTATAACTGGAAAGTCATGCCTGTGCTATTAGCAATAGTAGTATTATATGCAAATATACTCTATTCTGCCCCAGAGTTTAATCTGCGCCCTCTGCTTACATTTTCTATGGAAGGAGACAACGAGAGGAATGAGGAAGAGAAGTTATTTATACAGCTTGTAGGCGAATCTCCTGTGCTTATGGATGTAGGAACGGATAGGGCAAGCTTTCTTTTTAAGGTTAATAAAATTTTACCCAAATCAAAGCTTTATGGTATAGATAAACACTCTATTAGTGAAAAGATTAAAATTGAAGCTGCTGGACATGGGATAGCTTTGACGGATCGTAGAGATTATGAAGATTTATTAGGGGCTCCAGACCAAAAAGACAAATATGATGTAGTAACTCTTATTGCACCTATGAGCTTTTGTCAAATGTTGTGGATGAAGCCTCTAAGCAAAGCATCCTTTCAAGTTCCATTTAAGCAGTTATCTCCTCAAGTTTTTCAGATTCCTTAACCATCAAACCATCCTTAAATTTCACACCTTCCCAGACCTGTTTTATTTTTCTATGGCCTCTTAATCTGGACCATCGTTTTTGAGCAGATAGAATAAGCTTAAAGACCATTGTTAGTGTTGCGATCCTTGATCCACATCCTTTAGTCTTTACGGTTCTTAAGCGTACAGTAGAGAACGTGGACTCGATAACATTTGTGCTTCTAAGATGCACCCATTGCTGAGCAGGGTAATTATAAAAGCTAAGGAGTTTCTCACGATTATTCCTCAAACAGTCAACAGCCTTTGGGTATTTAGCTTCAAATTCTTCTATGAATATATTGAAGGCAATGTCCGCATCTTTTTTTGTGGGAGCCAGGTATATATTATGAATCATTGTCTTGGCTCTACCTTGAAGACTTTGAGGCAGTTTATCCAAGGCATTGGCTGTTTTATGGATCCAGCATAATTGATGATTTGTCTCAGGGAATTCTTCTTGTAAGGCTGCCCAGAAGCCCAAAGAGCCGTCTCCTATTGATAGTTTTGGCCCTTTGGATAATCCCATGCGTTTTAACTCTCTCATAATAGACTGCCAACTCAACTTTGATTCCCTGAAGCCATCTACTATGGCCACTATCTCTTTTTTCTCTTTTTTACCGTCAGTCCTTGCGCCTATTATTACTAAGACGCATTGCCTGTCGTCATCAAGCCTCACGTTGAAATATATGCCATCTACCCACCAGTATACGTATTCTGTTTTAGAAAGGTCTCTATTTATCCATTCGTTATATTCCTTTTCCCAGATTTGTTTTAAGCGGACTATGTTTTGAGCTGATAAGCCTATAACCTGTTTTCCAAGGATAGATTCTAAAGCTTCTGTAAAGTCTCCAGTGGATATGCCTTTTAAGTATAGTACCGGCAAAAGCTCGTCTATATTCCTTGTTCTCCTTAAGTACGGCGGGATTATGCTGCTTTTGAAGCGTTTCTCTTTATGTTTAGATAATATCCTATCGTCAACCCTTGGAGTTCTTACTTCAAGCTGGCCTGCGCCTGTAATAATTCTTCTGGATTTATTGTGCCCGTTACGCACTACCTGCCTATAGCCGTTATCATCCAGTATATACTGATACCCTTCCAGGAATAAATCCACTTCGATCTCTAATGCTTTTTTCAGCATCTCTTTGGCGCCTTCCCTTGCGATGTCATCCAGGGATTTTTTAACGATACTTTCCTCTGGACTTACCTTGAATCTAGAGGTATTATTATTCATAGAGTATCCTTTCTTTTATGCGTGTCGCCTGACACGCTGGTTTGTGTTGTCTTATTTGAAAGGATACTCTTTTTCTATACTCTTTTCAAGCCTCCAATCCACAACATTCGATTATACCTCTTATGAAAAAGTAACCGAGTTTAAGTTTGTCGGGAATCCCGAAAAAGTAGAATCTAGCTATATGTTACCTGCATTTGAAGTATCAAAACAATATGAAAGGAATGGTCTTGGGCAGATTCTATTAGCTAAGCTTTGTGAGACAAGCATGAATGATTCAGACATAGGAGACATAATTGTTCTGGCCGAGGGACTTAGTCCTATAGGCAGGGATTACTTCAGGTCAAAGACAAAGACTGAAACCACTGGTTTTACAATTGAAAAAGGAGGGAAAGAGAGAGCATGTAATCGCGTTGTAGATAGGATAGAAGCAGAGAGATTACTTAAACTCGCCTTAAGCAGACAGGATGAATCTAATAGGTTAGAAAAAGTCATTAATCGAAAAGTGACTAGCAAAACAATAGATTTTAATTTATAAAACTTGTATCTTCCTAACTCACCCAATCCCTCTATCATAATACCATGTCCTCTAACTACGATGAGCTTGTGTTCTTCTGGAAGGGTAAGGCGATAGTCTATGCCATTATGGCTAAGGATGGGCTCTGGTATGCTGTAGAGGTTAGCCAAGGACGGTTCTCGTGCCAATCTCAGACCTGTCTCCCAGCCATAATTATCTAACATCTCAGTCTACTCTAATTTAGCCAATATAATTTGAATCCTACAAATATGTATGGTATAATCCCTATCTGATAGAGTACTTGATTATGTTTAAGAATTTACATCGGGGCGTGGCGCAGTTTGGCTAGCGCGCTTGAATGGGGTTGCCTTCCTGGCATTTTTTGTAACCCATTGAAATTCTTACAACTACAATAATCTACAATCACTTACAACAAATTTTCAAATGTATGCTCATGCCCCAATATGCCCGATTCTGTACCGTCCATAGACACCATATGGACACCAAAAATTAACCTGAAATTAATCCGAAAATTTTCTTTCTAGAACCCCATTTGTATGGTATACTCACTTTAGATATACATGCTATTATAGCCTTCCAGGGCTATTTTTATGGGTGGATTATGAGTGAGATTGGAAAAGGTTATAGCGTGAAAGTCGTATCAGTAGCAATAAGTTTAGTATTATTGTTTATGGATATTGGCTTTACATCTTCTCATATTCAAAACCTCCGTCTTCCACTGGGGCAACTTGACAAGGCAGAAGAAAAGAATAGAAAGATTGATAATAATGCGAGTGTAAGTAATGGCTTTTCGCTTCCTCTTGTCCTAGCACTACAAGAATATGAGAAAAATATATATACGTTTTCGGAAATGGAAGACAATAGCGACAGGGAGTCAAAGTTAGTTTTTGAGTATGATAAGATTCTTAGAAGTTTAGCTGCAGAAGGATATTTGGATGGAGTGCTTATATATCCATTCATGGGTTCAGACTTACTGCCTGCAAAGTATTTTATAGAAACAATTCCTATAAACGACGACGCAAAAGATTTTAAACGTGGAGAGAAAATTATAAAGAGAGTTTATAAAAAAGCTTCTGAAGAGATTATTGCCTTAATTCGTTCGCGCATACGTTCTCGCAAAGCCTTGGATGTTATGAAAGAAACAACTTATCTAAACCAGGATTTTTTAAAATCAGATAGACCTAGATTTGTATTTCTTTTAAAGTGTTTCGATGTGTTTTCGGATGAGTATCCAGAAGAGGTAGTGCAAAAAGTGCTTAGAGTTGTTTTGGAACAGGTGTTACAAAAAGGAGACCGCATTTTAGTTTTACATAAGAAAGATGTATCCTTTATCCCAACTCTTAAAAAAGCAGGTTTTTCCTGTATAGCTGAATATTATCCTTCGTCGTTAGCTTCCGAACTTACTATTCTTGTGCAAGAGGGGCCAACCGCTGTGACTTTTCCAGATGTCTTTGTTGTGATGGAAAAACTTGCGTCAGGTAAGAAGGTGGAATGGAAAGACAAATGGGGTAAACCAGACAGAGAAGCAATGAAGACTGCAAGTAGATACATCAAAGAATGGAAGGCAAAAAAAATGGAAGATTTGCAGATAATGGATAACCTGTTGCCTGGAGCTAAGTTTCAGCAACAACTCCTAAATGATAAAATCAAACCAGAATCGCAAGACGCTATAGAAATTTTCAAAGCAACATGCAAAATAGATTTTGATTGGGGAGCTTCTATGTTATCGACTACTTCCGCAGGATTGCATGAAACAATTCATTATATGATTAAAGTCGATTATAATAGACCATACGTAGTAGCGCTGGTTAATAGAGCTATAGAGTTGCTAGAAGAAACATATAAAGTCGAATGCAAAGATGGAGTCTTTAATATAGAATATGATTTGATGAAATTCTTAAGCATTTTTTCTCCATTATCGCGGCCAGACATAAAGGGTTTTTTGAGTAAGCTAAATGAAAAAAGCATAGCATTTATTATAAACCAGTTTCATTTGAATGATAATCTTAGCCTGGATTATATTTTTGAGGCTGTATTAAAGACAAGACCAGAGGCAATTGATTTGCTTAGTGGAAAGGTTCGTAAACGGCTCAATCTACCCGAGATGAAAATACCAGATAAAGACTTACGGACGGATTCATAGCACCAGGTGATCTTGGGCTCAGACTCGAGAATTGGAAATCAAGATTGATCAAAGATGTTTGCCATGTAGAAGTTACTCAACGAAGCAGAATTTTTATGGGTAGATTATGATGAGGATTGGAAAAGGATGTAAATTAGTTTTGATATTTATAGCAATAATCAGAATAGCCTATTCAGATTTAGGATATTCACAGACGACTTTACTACGCCCTGCCATTAAGTTTAATAACCTAGAATTATTGCACAGAATATATTCACAAGTTGAAAAAAATCTAAAAAAGCATCTTGATGTGCTTAGCAAGAAATATGAAGGTGGTATAATCCCAACTTACTTGCCTTTACCGACAGTTAGTTTTTTAACGACTGACAAAACAAATAGATATGAATATAACAGGGTAAAGAATGAAATAGTTTTTTATGTAAGAGAAGATATTGAAGAGGGAAATTTTAGAAAGATATGCTGGCTGGCTTATGGCGATTGGTTGTCTCAAAATGAAGCTGCCGAATATAACGGCGAAGGCTACAATAATAGTGCCTGGAATTCCCCATATATAAATTACGTGAAGAGGAAGAAAAAATATATCAATCCAAATGAAATAAGAGATAAGAATATTCTTGATGTTGCAACAGGTGTAGGTATACCAGGGATTATATTAGCAGAAAGTGGAGCAGGAAAAGTTACCTGCCTTGATGTCTCAAGCATTATGTTGGAATTAGCAAAGGAGGAGGCAGATAAAAGGAAACTAGATAACATATTTTTTAAACAGGGTAGCATTTTTAAATTGCCATTTAATGATAATTCTTTTGATATGGTTTTCTTCCATCTTTTTCTTGAAAGATCTCCAGAGGAGCTAAGGAGGGTAGCATTGTCAGAGATATTGCGAGTTTTGAAACCAGGAGGAAAGCTTAAATTTATGGAACGTTACAATGTTAGCCAACCTGCTCTTAATATAACAGGGCTTGGATGGGATAATGAAGACTGGTTGTATGAATTAAAAGAAGCAAAGTTCGAGAAAACATCGATTTTATATAAAGAGAAGTTTTATTATGACGATTACCCTTCTGTTCTTAAGTCAGTTTTTTATATTATAGAGGCACATAAGCCACAGAATAATACCCAGACAAAACTTGCGTTGGAAGAGGGGGCTACAAAAGAAACAGCAAGGCAATATGCAAAGGAAATCGTTGCAGACTTACAGAATAAATTAGGAAAGCGTTTAAAAGGTGTGGTATTCTTTAGCGGCATACAACCATTTAAAGGTGATAAAGATTATACAAAAGATATTGATTTATTGATAATAGTTGATGACGGAACTGAAATTCCAAAGGATTTACCATATTTGGATTCATCTGATTTGATTGTCATCTCTGTTAGTGAAGTCATAGAGCTGCTGGAAGGCAAAGGAAATAGATGGGGTGAACGCAATGATACTTTTAGGTTAATAATTTTAGGTGGCGGCGAGACATTACATGGACGAGAGTTTATTTTGTTATTAAACAGGTCGCTTGCCACAGATACTATTGCTGAGGAATTACTTAGTTTAAAAGCTATAAGGAACGATATATAGAATGATAAACTCAGAGTCAGACCTGGAAATTGGAAAATTAGCATTTTCTGTGCGCAGATTCAAAAACCGTTTCTGTTTATGCTTGACAAAGCTTTCTTAGTCGTATACACTTATTTACAGAAAGGCAGAAATGATGAAGCGATTAACTATCGACATTGACGACAAAGAGCATCAGGAATTAAAAGTTAAATCAGCACAAGAAGGTAAGACTATTCGAGAGATACTCGTTGAGCTTATCAGAAATTTTCTAAGGAAAAAGTAAATTTTTTTGCCTATTGAATCGTAAATACAGAAATAAAGAAAGCTATATAACAGTGCAAATTAAAATAAAAAATCAATCCCGTTACGAGCTTTCTAACTCCCAAAAAGCAGCTCGAATGTTCAAAAGCATTTTGCTAGAGGAGGAGAGAATAGACCAAGACAAAGAGCATTTTTGGGTTGTAGGACTGACTACCCAAAATAAGATTAAATACATAGAGCTAGTAACTTTAGGGATCTTAGATGAAAACTTGATTCACCCAAGAGAAGTATTCCGATTAGCTATTATGAAAGGTGTAGCATCAGTAATCGTATGCCATAACCACCCATCAGGAAACTGTGAACCTTCAGAAGAAGATGTGATCTTCACGAAAAAATTAAAGAACGCCAACGATATCATAGGAATCAATTTATTAGACCATATCATTATAAACACTAACAACGGATATTATAGCTTTGCCGATAGAGGAGGAATATAAATGTATAAACGCTCTTACTGGAACTCAGTAATATGCGGCTTAATACTCTGGCTATCACCAATACTTTTATCCTATTACTTGATAAAGAAATTCGGCTGGACTAAAGGCCTGGTACTCATCGCTGCAATAGCAGTTACCATTTATATCTTATATCGACTTTTTAACTGATGCTCTCCGCCCACGCCACCACTCCCACCCCATGCGCCCCGCTGCGACACATCGCGAATCCCCAGCATCCTCGGCCATACCCCCATCTCCCATGCGCCACTAACCCTCCAGACGACGGCCCGGTTTGCCTAACGGCATCCCTATCGAGCCACCACTCGCCTCTAAACAGCCCCTACCGTCCTATAATGACGTCATTATAGGACGGTAGGGGCTAGAGGAGAGCTCAGGCTTTTTACATAACCATGTTATGTAAACTACAAATCACTTTGTTAGGACACCGCTTCGCAAAAATCCGTCTCCGCTTTCAGCTGCGGCGGATATTTGCGAAGCTAAAGACGGCTCGACACCAAGCGCGAGACTCCACTGCGTTCCGTCTCACGCTTCGTGCCGTCCTCGACGTCGTCGAGGAACGCCGTCTTTTGCCCTAACAAAGCGATTTGTAGACAGCCTGCACCTCTTAGTGCATTAAGCTCTGCTTAATGCACGGCCGTCTCAGCAACTTTCCTTAGAATAGAAAGGATGTATAACAGCTTAAAATATCATTTATGAGCCTTGAAAAGCACTTTTATTTATGGTATAACTATAAATAATTAGAGGTTAAACATGCCTAATCGCCCATTATTGATTTTACATGGATACAGCGGAAAATCTACACACCTTAAAGAACTCTCCTCTTTTTTAAAAAGCACAAACCGTTTCAAAGTTATTGATATCTGGTTGTCTGACTATGTAAGCATGACTGACGAGGTTACCATTAATGATCTTGGGCAGGCCATGGGAAAGGCTTTAAAAGATAAAAAAATCCCTGAGAAACGTCACAGCTTTGATGCAATTGTACATAGCACAGGAGGTTTAGTAATAAGGCAATATCTTATTCATTATTTTCTCGGAAGACCCGATAAATGCCCCATAAGAAACTTAGTCATGTTAGCTCCTGCTAACTTCGGATCACATCTTGCCAGTCTCGGCAAATCCATGAGAGGTAGATTATTGCAGGGGTGGAAATGGGATGGTTTTATGGAGACTGGCACAAGAATTTTGGATGCCCTGGAACTCGGCTCTCCTATATCGTGGCGCATGGCTGAACAGGATTTATTCAATCCAAAGAATAAAATCTTTACACCAAAACATTTATATACAACTATCCTAGTAGGAACAGATGTCTATACTGATTTAAAAAAGAGGATTTTACATGAGAATGGTTCCGATGGCACTGTTCGAGCTTCAACTGCAAATCTCAATGTAGCCTATGTCAAATTAATCTTTAGAGTCCCAAGAGGTTATCAAGCAATTGAGCAAAAGCGCTATTTTGAGACCATTCCTTTTGGCGTTTTGTATAATCAAAACCATGGAAGCATTATAAGACCCGGTGAAGATGATAACGTGCTAAAGGATTTATTAATCAAAAGCCTTAGCATAACAAATACTTCACAATACAAAGAACACATTAAACGCCTAAACAGGATAACCAAAGAAACCTTTAAGGAAGGCTTATTGAACGAAGAAAAACAAGAAAAGTATCACCAATATCAGCATGTAGTGACAAGGGTGCATGACCAGTTTGGAGAGGACATAGAAGATTATTTCCTTGAGTTTTTTCAAGAGGAGGAGAAAGTAAATAGCGTCATGCAAAAGGTTCATTCCGAAATCCTTGAAAAGGTACATAAATATTCAAATAACAAAAGCTATCGTTCATTTTTATTCGACATAACAGATATGAAAAAAGAAATCTTAGACAAAGGCAAACGGGTAGATATGAGCCTATGCGCTGCTGCATTAAGTAAACGTATATATTACCATAACCCTCAAGATTTCTTATCAGTCGTAAGTAAATACGATAAAACACTCCTGAAGCCTAACACGACTCTTTTGCTTGATATAGAGCTTCCAAGGATTCAACATGAGAGCGTATTTAGGTTTGAAAAAGCGCGTACTGCCAGAAAAAAACATTTTAGCATTCCTCAAAGTTAATTAAAGCAATGATGGAGGTGATACAATGATAACGAAAGAAAAAGAAAGATTAAAAGAAAGGCTAGAAAATCTAGGAATGCATTCAAAGGAATGGATAGAAACGGCATTAGAATATAATCCAGAAGGAGTAAGAAGGGGCCTAGAAGAACTTTTCGCACCTTTGCCCAGAAAAAGAGAAATTTTCGCACCTGATTTAATAATAGACCTTATATTAAGTAATCTCGTGGAAAACAGACCCGGGGCATATCATTTAACTTCAAATGGAAGATCTCTTGTTCCTGTGGGATTCAAAAGGTTTCTTACTTATAAACAGACTAAAAGTATCCTGCAGGAGCATTTTGATAAAAACAGAAAGAATAAGACCACTCAAACCAAATTTTTAGGAGATATAGTCGGAGCTTTTTCTTCAGGAAATGGACATTATAAAAATTTAACCCGGTGGATGTCAAATCATACAGAAGATATCAGGAAATTTTCAGCTTCGGCAAAGGTTACATACAGCTCAACATTCTGCCTGTTCGGTGTTTATATAAGAGAACGAGGCACAGAATGTAGTTTAATTGAATACAAAGGGAAAGAAATATTTCCAACAGAGGATCTCCGCAAAAACTAAATTTTGAATTATGAATAAATCAAAACCCCCTAAACTCGGAACTATTTTAGTAAAAAAAGAATATCTCACGAAAGAGGCGCGTGACCTTGCCAAGAAAATACAATCTCAGAATAAAAAAGGACTGTTATTCGGAGAAGTCTGCATAAGGATGGGGTTGATTAGCTGGTGGCAGCTTTCAGATTGTTTGCAGGAGCAAAAAGGTGTAGAGTGTAATCGAAAAAAGATA
>JBHPHU010000003.1:0-69364 GCA_042571405.1 Candidatus Omnitrophota bacterium
TTGATATTATAAAAGGCAATGCCTCAGAGGTTGCCAGGATCGCGGGAGAAAATGTTCAGACAAAAGGTGTAGATTCAAGTGAAGTTAAGAAAGATTTAATAGAACTGGCAAAATATCTTGCAGTAAAAAGAAAAGCCACGGTGGTTATAACAGGAAAAGAAGATATAGCAGCCAATAAGGACAAACATTTTATTATAAAAAATGGCTGCGATATGATGGCGCATGTAGTGGGAACAGGATGCATGGCAGCATCGGTGATAGGTGCCTTTAGTGCCGTTGAAAAGGATCTGGCCAAAGCGAGCGCAGCCGGACTCACGTGTTATGAAATTGCAGCAGAATTAGCTTGTAAGGAAAGTTCTGGCCCTGGCACATTCAAGGAGAGGCTATTCGATAATATTTATAATCTGGACAAAGAAAAAATAGAAAAGCTAAAAAGGATAGAGTGATAAAAGGGTACTATTTTATCACAGACACTGGTCTTAGCAAGAATGGCAATTTGAGCGATGTGAAAAGTGCTGTTGAGGCTGGGGTGAATGTTGTTCAATATAGAAGCAAAACAAGCAAGATGGAGTCCGTGTTTGAGGAGATAAAGACGCTTAAGAAGATATGCGAGGGAAAGGCATTATTTATTATAAATGACATCGTGGGAGCTGCTCTATCAGTGGGCGCAGATGGTGTGCATCTGGGCCAGGGTGATATGCCGTACGAGACTGCTCGTAAGCTCTTGGGTAAGGATAAAATAATCGGGGTAACAGTACATGATCTAAAAGAGGCTGTGCTGGCAGAGAAAAAAGGCGCTGATTATTTAGGCGTGAGTCCAATATTTTCAACTCCGACAAAAGATGACGCAGGAGCGCCTTGCGGCATTAAGCTTATAAAGGAGATAAAAAAGAACTGCGCTATTCCTGTTGTAGCAATAGGCGGTATTACTCTAGATAGTATAAAAGAAGTCGTGGATTCTGGAGCAGATGCAATATGCGCGATCTCAGCAGTGGTGACAAAGGACGATGTGAAAAAGGAGATTGAAAAATTCCAAAAGTTTTTCAATTAAAGAGAGGGGATGTCATGTTTCAAGCAGTAACTGAAGCAAAGATTACTAAGGCGATTCTAAGAGAATTTGCCGGGTGGTTCGAAGAGTACATTACTTCGGATGTAATAATCGTTGGCGGGGGTCCAAGCGGACTTACAGCAGCGAGAGATTTAGCAAGGGATGGAGTCAAGACTTTAGTTATAGAGGCAAATAACTATTTAGGCGGTGGTTTTTGGCTTGGCGGATATCTCATGAACACAGTGACTTTTCGCAGCCCATCAGATGAGATCTTGGATGAGTTAAAGATACCCTATAAAGAGGTTGAAAAAGGATTGGTTACAGCTGATGGTCCTAATGCATGCGCAAAGCTCATCTCAGCCGCATGTGATGCGGGAGCGAAGATCTTGAATATGACAAAATTTGATGACGCAGTGATACGGAACAACAAGATGGAAGGAGTTGTTATAAACTGGACAGCGATATCTTCTCTTCCAAAACAGATTACCTGTGTTGATCCTGTTTCCTTGGAATCTAAAGTTGTGATCGATGCTACTGGTCATGATGCCTGGGTATGCAGGAGTCTGGAAAAGCGGGGCATACTTAAGATAAAAGAATGCGGGCCAATGGATGCGAATACATCTGAAGATTTAGTTGTTGAAAAGACAGGGGAAGTCTATCCGGGACTATTTGTTACTGGAATGGCTGTTTCAGCTGTATATGGAATCCCGCGCATGGGACCAACTTTTGGAGGTATGCTAATGTCCGGGAAGAAAGTCGCTCAGTTAGCCAAAGAAAGAATAGTTGGAGTAAGCAAAGACTCACTTCAACCAGCCTCGATTAATTAAAGACATTAACGCAAAAGAATCCCAAGTAGAATTTTGCTTGGGATTCTTTGTCTCTAGAGGTATAATAAAGAAAAGAGAGGGGGAATTATGCGTAAAGTATTTTTAGTTGTAGCGTTTTTGGTTTGTCTTAGTTTGTTAGTCCCTTGTGTCTATGCAGAGCGTGGAAAGATGAAGTGTGACGGCCATGGTGACCTTAGTCAGAAGTTCTATAAAAAGGCCATGATGATTATCAAGAGTCAGGAAGAATTAGGTCTTTCAGACGAGCAGGTAGAAAAGATAAAAGATTTAAAGATCAGCACCAAGAAGGATTTGATCAGGAAAAAGGCTGATATTGACATACTCGCGCTTGATATAAAGGCAGGTATGTGGGAGGATACGATCGATCTGAACGCAGTAAACGTTTTGATTGATAAAAAATATGAAATTAAGAAGGAAAAGGCAAAAGTTCTGGTAGCTGCACGCGCAGTGCTTAAAAGCACCCTTACTGCAGATCAGAATAAGCAACTTAAAACACTCTGCAGAAAAGGCAAGATGGGCATGAAATAAGTGAATAAAAGAAGCACACTGTTTTTTTACCATAGCGGACTTCCTGATGAGTAGGGGGTCCGCTTGAAGTTTTTTGAGAGGGTTTAAAAATGAGACTATTGTTTTTTAGTGTAATGTTTTTTTTAATTTACTTTTGCGGTGTTATTTACGCCGATGAGGTAATTTGGAATAAAAAACTTACTGTGGGATACGACAGATCTGCCGGAAATACTGATTCTAGTCAGATGAACGCGAGTGTATTTATTAATAGAAACCATAAATATGTAAATGAAATGATGCTGAAAGGCGATGCATATTATTCTTCGTCAGATAAAAAAATGGACGCCCAGAAGTGGTATGGTATGGGCCGTTATGCATTTAGTTTTGGAGGAAAGAAATGGTATAATTTTTACAAGTTTGAGGCAGATCATGATAGGTTTACTAATGTTGACTATAGATTAGTTCCTTCTGCGGGTTTGGGTTATTGGTTTTCTGATCTGGATGAGTTTAAGGCATTGACTGAGGTATCTATCGGTTCAGAACATACTAATTATAGAGATACAACACCTGACAGTGACGAGGCAATATTTATTTCCAGGGTATTTATTGAAAAGACTATCTTTGAAAATTCAAAAATATCTCAAGATGCCTACTGGTATCCGGCATTAGAGGATTTTGGAGATTATAGAGTACACGCTGAGACAGTATTTACAACTTCTCTAAGCGAAAATTTATCTTTGAATTTTAGTTTTATAGACGACTATGATTCAGAGCCTGCGGGCGATACAAAGAAGAATGACACGCGCTTTATCTCATCCATGAGCTATTCTTTTTAATTTTATGAGAGATAAAAAACTTACCTTTGTCGGCCATCTGGAAGAATTAAGGACAGTGATTATAAAATCCGCTGTCTTTATGATCATTACCTCTGTATTTGTCTATACCTTTACAGATAAGATATTCTCGCATTTAGTTAAACCACTCAGCGCCTCGCTTGTATTTATCGCGCCCCAGGAGGCATTTATTACCAATATAAAAATCGCGCTTTTTGGAGGGTTATATTTTTCTTCGCCATTTATACTCTATCAGGTTTGGGATTTTATATCAGCAGGCTTAAGGAAGAGAGAAAGAAAATACGCTTCTTTGTATGTATTTTTTTCATTCATATTTTTTGTAATAGGCAGTTACTTCGGATATTTTTTGATCGTGCCTATAGGGATAAAGTTTCTTATGAGTTTTGGCACAGCAAATGTCGTTCCCATGATAAGCGTAGGCAAGTACGTGTCTTTTGTCTGCATGCTTACACTGGTATTCGGCCTGGTTTTTCAACTCCCTTTAATAATACTTTTACTTACAAAGACCGGCATCGTAAAACCGCAGACCCTGGCAAAGAACAGGAAGTATGCGATATTGGTAATATTTATAGTCGGCGCTATCCTCACCCCACCTGATGTAATCACTCAATGTCTTATGGCCATACCTTTAATAGCGCTTTATGAGCTAAGCATCTTCCTTTCAAAAATTTCTAGAATTTCTTCAAAAAAGCCTTGACAAGATTAGATAATAATACTATACTAGTATCATTATGAATTTCATTTCAAGAGATACGGATTATGCTATACGGGCGCTAGTGGTTATGGCGGGACTATCTGACAAGGATATTGTAACAGTGGATGAGATTGTCAGGGAAGAGCGTTTGCCGGAGAGATTTTTAAGAAGGATATTTCAAAAACTGGCAAAGAAAAAACTGCTTGTTTCGCATAAAGGGAAAAGAGGAGGTTTTTCTTTTCTGAAATCTCCAGAAAAAATACGACTGATAGATTTAATTGAAATTTTTCAAGGAAAACTGGATTTTACTAATTGTCTTTTAAAAGGCAGGATTTGCCCGAACGTGAAGAAGTGTCGTTTAAGGAAAAAATTAAAAAGTATTTGCCTGTCAGTAAAGAAAGAATTAGCAAAAATTACAGTAGCGTCGCTTTCAAAGGGAGAATAACTATGACTAAGAGAAAGATAGTAAAGATTGACGAAGAAAAATGTACTGGCTGCGGACTTTGTATACCTAATTGTGTAGAAGGCGCGCTTCAGATAGTAGACGGGAAGGCAAAACTCGTGAAAGAAATATACTGTGATGGGCTGGGTGCGTGTCTTGGCCATTGTCCTGAAGAGGCAATTACTATAGAGGAAAGGGATGCTGCTGGTTTTGATGAAAAGGCGGCAAACAAACATTTAGAAGACATTAAGAAAAAAGAGAAAAAGGAATTACCATGCGGTTGTCCGGGAACAGCAGTTAAGTCATTTAAGAAACCCGAAACCCGTAACCCGTTACCCGCAACTCGAAAGCATGAATCCGAACTCACAAACTGGCCCATACAACTCATGCTTGTGCCTGTAGAAGCGCCTTATTTAAAGGAAGCGGATCTGGTTATAGCTGCGGATTGTGTGGCGTTTTCATATCCTGATCTTCACCAGGATTTTTTGAGAGACAAGGTGCTTCTCATTGGTTGTCCAAAGCTTGACGCAGCAACTATCTACGAAGAAAAACTGGCAGAGCTTTTTAAATTGAATAATATAAAGAGCCTTACGGTTCTTCACATGGAGGTACCATGCTGTTTCGGTTTGATTCAGCTGGTAAAAGAAGCCTTGAGGTTGTCAGGGAAAAAGATACTCTTAAAGGAGATTACTGTAGGAATCAAAGGCGAAATAAAGTGATATTGACCTGCCCCACTTCCGAAGTGGGGCAGGTAAGAGGATAAGCATGAGTTTTTTTGACGGATGTCCTGGTTCTAAAAGAATCAAGGAGCCTTTTCCTGAGAATATCCGGTGCAGGTGCGGAAAAGAGACAGAGATATGGTCAGATGAAGCCGAGACCGCTTGCCCGCATTGCAAAAAGAAAATCTCAAGAGATATGCCGCAGTCATGCCTTGACTGGTGCAGTATGGCAAAGGATTGTATAGGCCCGGAAAAGTTTAAAAGATATGAGAAAAGTAAGGAGAAAAAGTAGTTGCAATAGAGCAGACTCTATTGTATCTTAAATTCTATGGACCCAAATGTTCTGCATAATATCGGCTATGGGATGTATATCGTCGCTTCTAATAAAGGCGATTCTTTGAATGGTCAGATTGCCAATGCTGTTATTCAGATAACGAGCGATCCTGTGACTGTCGCGGTAAGCATTAACAAGCAGAACCTTACGCATGAGTTTATAGAAAAGAGCGGCAGATTCAGCGTTTCTATATTGTCAGAAAACGCGCCGCTTAATTTTATAGGCAAATTTGGTTTTAAGTCAGGCCGGAAAGAAGATAAGTTTAAGGGGATTGAGCTCAAGAAGCTTTCTTCCGGATGCCCGGTGGTTATGGATTATTCACTTGGTTATCTTGGCGCAAAAGTAGTAAATAAGCTTGATTGTGGTACGCATACGCTTTTTTTAGGAGAGATCTTAGAATCCGAGATTCTGAAAACAGGTACTCCTATGACATATGCTTATTACCATCAGGTAAAACGCGGCACAACACCAAAAACAGCGCCCACCTTTATTAAAGGAGAAGGAGTGGCTGCGGGAGGCATTGAAATGCAGAAATATCGATGTGAAGTCTGTAATTATATCTATGACCCGGCAGTAGGTGATCCGGATAACGGAGTTCAGCCAGGCACGCCATTTGAAAAAATACCCGACACCTGGGTATGTCCAATCTGTGGCGCTACAAAAGACCAATTCGTAAAAGAGGGATAATCTTAGAGGGTGTTATGATACCAGTTGAAATTAAAAAAGGTATTTACCCCGTACGAAATTTTTAGACATTTAGCTATTAACCAATATACTATGCATAAGAGAGGAGCAGCGATTTTAATATGAGTAAAGCTGTTAAAATTTCGTCCGGGGTTTATTGGGTAGGAGCGGTTGATTGGGATTTGAGGAGTTTTCATGGCTATCTCACTCAGCGGGGGTCTACCTATAATGCCTATCTGATCATAGACAAGAAAATAACGCTCGTAGATACTGTTAAGCACTATTTTTTTGATGAGATGCTGGAAAATATTAAAAAGATAGTGGACCCGGCAAAAATAGACTATATTATTTCAAATCACACTGAGATGGATCATTCTGGAGGATTACCAAGGATGATGGAGATAGCGAAAAACGCAACCCTTGTGTGTTCTCCTAATGGCGAAAAGGGCTTAAAAAGGCATTTTAAGAAAGACTGGAATTTTAAGGTAGTCAGTTCAGGGGATTCTATTAATATAGGCAAACGAAATCTGAAATTTGTATGTGTTCCAATGGTACACTGGCCTGACTCGATGGTAACGTATGTTCCTGAGGAGAAGCTACTTTTGTCTAACGACGCATTTGGCCAGCATATTGCGTCAGATGAGCGTTTTGTCGACGAACTTGAATGGGACGTTATTAAGGAAGAGGCGACAAAGTATTACGCGAATATCGTGCTTCCATATGGACTCCAGGTACAAAAGGCATTAGAGGCGGTTTCATCTCTGGATATAGACGTGATAGCGCCTAGCCATGGGTTGATCTGGCGCAAAAGACTAAAGGATATCATAGATCTTTATAAAAAATGGTCAACTAATACATGTGATAAAAAAGCAGTTATTGTGTATGATACAATGTGGCATAGCACTGAAAAAATGGCGCATGTTATAGAAAGCGTCTTTAAGGAAAAAGACATAAAATGCATAATTAAGAATCTTCAAAAAAATCACATATCGGATGTAATGACAGATATACTGGATGCAAAATATATATGCGTTGGTTCACCTACCCTGAATAACGGCATGCTCCCTACTATTTCGGCATTTCTGACATACATGAAAGGCCTTGCGCCCAAAGATAGGGTCGGTATTTCCTTTGGTTCATATGGCTGGGGAGGCCAGAGCATTGGCGAGATAGAAAAGATTTTTGAGTCGTGTAAATTTCAACAGCCTTTAAAAGGGCTAAAAATACAATATGTACCTGATGATGGAGAATTAGAATCATTTAAACAAAAGATAGGAGGGGTAGTATGATGTTAAAAGGATCAAAGACAGAAAAAAATCTCCTGGCATCGTTTGCAGGAGAGTCACAGGCAAGGAATCGTTACACGTATTCCGCTAGTGTTGCAAAAAAGGCAGGATATGAGCAGATAGCAGCTATATTTTTAGAAACAGCTGAAAATGAGAAAGAACATGCAAAGAGGTTTTTTAAGCTACTTCAAGGCGGAGAGGTAGAAATCCAGGCATCGTATCCCGCAGGCGTAATAGGCGATACAGCGCAGAACCTTGAGGCCTCGGCAGCTGGTGAAAATATGGAGTGGACAAAGCTTTACAAAGATGCGGAAAAGGTAGCGCGCGAAGAAGGTTTTAACGAAATAGCTGATCAGTTTAAGGAGATCGCAGAGGTTGAGGAAGAACATGAAAAAAGATACAGAAAATTACTAAAGAATATCAAAGATGGCGCTGTATTTAAAAAAGAAAAGATAGTAAAATGGAAATGTCGGAATTGCGGCTATGTGCATGAAGGCAAAGAAGCGCCTGATAAATGCCCTGCATGCGCGCACCCGCAAGCGCATTACGAAATACTCTGTGAGAATTACTAGTATGAAAGTTTTAGGCGTAAATGGCAGCCCCAGAATAGACGGCAATACAGATATCCTTCTGGAGAAGGTCCTTGAAGGCGCCAGGAGCAAGGGCGCCCTGACAGAAAAAATCATTCTTAACGAACTCAAATTTTCTCCGTGTCAGGAATGCGCAAATATAAAAAATAACGGCAGCTGTATTCTTGAGGATGATATGCAGAGGCTTTATGATAAGATCAAAACCACGGATGTCCTAATAATTGCCTCTCCGATATTTTTTGGCAGTCTGACAGCGCAGACAAAGGCGATGATAGACCGTTTTCAATGCGCGTGGCAGGCAAAATTCGTATTAAAAAAGGATATCGGATATAAAAAGATAAAAGGGGCGTTTATTTCCGTTGAAGGCACAGACAGGAAGGATTTTTTTGACAACGCGAAGTCAATAGTCAGGAATTTATTCGCTATCATTAATGTAGATTACAAGGAAGAACTTTTTTGTCCAAAGATAGATAGCAAGGGCGCGATACAGAAACACACTGATTGTTTAGAAAAGGCATTCAAATTAGGCGCGAAAATAGTTTCTTAAAAAGAAACCACAGAGGGCACAGAGAAATAATATAATTTTACTCTGTGTTCTCCAAAAAATCTTTGAAGCTCAGCTATTAACTTATCTGAAAGCTGTGGATAAAAAGATAGATTTTTATTAATTTTGATGTTTTAAGGCTTAAAGAGGGAGATAAAAAGACTAATTTTGTGAGAGCACAGAGAGATTTTATTGTAAAAACTTCTGTGTTCTCTGTGGTATCTTTTTTGACAATGCGTTCTTAAATAAGGGGAGGCGGAAGATGGGGAATCTTTTTTCAGGTCCTGAAGTAGTGGAAATAGGAATACAGATTGAAAAAAATGGCAAGGCCTTTTACGACGGAGTAGCAAAAATAGCAAAAAGCCAAAAGACAAAAGAGATATTTGGATTTCTTGGGGGAGAAGAAGAGAAGCACATAGAAAGATTCGAAGGTCTACTCGCGCAGGTCAAGAAATACGAACCATCTGAGGCGTATCCAGGCGAATATTTTGCCTATCTCAGGGCATTATCAGAGGGGTATGTATTTACAAAGGCAAATAAAGGCGCTGAAATTGCAAAAGGTATAACAAGCGAGAAGGATGCGATAGACGCGGGTATTGGATTTGAAAAAGACTCGATTCTTTTTTATCATGAGATGCAAAAGTTTGTCTTAGGGGGCGAACAGAAGATTATCGATAAGCTCCTTGAAGAAGAGCAGGCCCATTTAAGAAAATTGACAGAACTAAAGGAGGCTTTATGAGTAAGAGCGTAAAGATATATTCGACTTCAACTTGCCATTACTGCCACAGGGCAAAGGATTTTCTTAAAGAGAAAAATATAGCATTTGAGAATATAGACGTAGGCGCTAATCCTGACGCTGGCAAAGAGATGATGGATAAATCAGGCCAGATGGGCGTACCCGTCCTTGATATTGACGGCAAGATAATCGTGGGCTTTGATAAAGAGGCGATATCTGAGGCATTGGGCGCATGAAAAGCCTTTTGAAGGCCTATAAAAAGAAAAAAACAGATATACGAAACAGGTTGCAAGAGTTCCAGCGTGTATATAAAAAAGGGGATAAGGATATATTCGCCGAACTTTGTTTCTGTATATTGACGCCACAGGCAAAGGCAATTATCTGCGATCAGGCTATCAAGAGATTGCAGAGACATGATTTACTTTTTAATGGCTCCAGGAGAGATGTGAGGCGTTGTTTAAGAGGTGTGCGTTTTCCTAATAATAAGGCGCGGTATTTAATCGAGGCAAGGAAATGTTCAAATTTAAAGGCCAGGATTGATACAAAAGACCTTATCAAGGTCAGGGATTGGCTCGTTGAGAATATTAAAGGTCTTGGCTATAAAGAGGCAAGCCATTTTTTAAGAAACATAGGATTTGGTCAGGACCTGGCTATACTCGATAGGCATATACTTAAGAATTTGAAAAGATACAAAGTCATAAAGAAAATACCGGGTTCATTGACTAGAAAAGAATACATGAAAATAGAAAACAAAATGAGAGAGTCTTTTCAACAGTTAAATATCACACTGGAAGAGTTAGACCTCTTATTCTGGTCTAACGAAACAGGCGTGATATTTAAATAAAAAAAGGAGGTATAGCATGAATATTATAGTTAGATATATGCTAAGACCTGTAGCTCACTGCAAAGAGGGCTGCTGTATCAGCCCCGTACCACTCACTATGTTCGGGTACGGGGCAAACTCCCGGGCATGAGCTAAAACTGCCCACTTTTTGGCTTGCCAAATTCCTGCCTATCTGTTAAAATTACCCCATATGAAAAAGGCTGTAAAGTATCATATAGATTCTAATAATGAATTTATTATAGAAAACTATAACCAGGCAGGGAACTTCTCTAATTTCTTGCCAGGCATAGCAGGACTATTTGGGAAGCCCATGTGGGCATTTTATGTCAATAGAGCCCAGTGCGTGTGCAGTTTTGGCATTAAGAGTAAAGACAACCCTATCATGGAATTTTTACCTGCGAATAGGGCCTACCAGCTCGTGTCTTCACAAGGCTTCCGAACATTTATAAAAATAAAATCTAAAAAAGAAACCACCCTATATGAACCGTTTCGCGTTAACTCTGAAGCGACTCAAAAGATGTTCATTAGTTCTCATGAGCTAAGGCTTAAGGAAGTCAATCACGAGCTTGGTATTGAGGTGGAAGTAACTTATTTTACTATACCCGGTGAATCATTTGCAGGTCTTGCAAGAATAGTTACATTAAAGAATATATCAAAGAAAGATTTGAAGATAGAGCTGTTGGACGGCGCGCCTCTTTTTATACCTTATGGCGTGTCAAATTTCTTCCTTCAGAAGATGAGGCGCACTGTTGAGGCATGGATGCTTGTGGAGAATTTAGCAACGCGCGCTCCGTTTTATAGGTTAAAAGTTGACCCCCGGGATGTATCTGAGACATCTTTTATAAGCGAGGGTAATTTTTACCTGAGCACCTTATCTAAGCACGGGAAAAAGCCAGAACGCTTGCCTGTCTTTGTTGATCCGGAATTGATTTTCGGAGAGATCAATGATTTTTCATACCCCGCGAATTTTGTAAATGAGCCGGGGCTCAAAGTGTCTGATTCGCAGGCAAGCCAGAATAAGCTTCCCTGTGCTATGTCTCTAGCATCGTTCAAGCTTAAAAAAGAAGGGAGTTCGACCCTTTATTCCTTAATAGGCCACATGAGCTCAAAAGAAAAGCTGAATTCCATGATATCGCGCTTGACTGACAAGCAATTTTTTATAGATAAAAGAGAAGAGAACAAGGCCATTATACAAGAACTTCAAGACGATGTTTTTACATGCTCGGCTGAAAATAAATACGATCTTTACTGTAAACAGACATTTCTCGATAACGTACTGCGCGGCGGCTATCCGGTAAATTTCGGAAATTCCTCGCCTACATTTTATGTATACTCCAGAAAGCATGGCGACCTGGAAAGGGATTACAATAGATTCTATGTAGATCCTACTTATTTCTCGCAGGGTAACGGTAATTTCAGAGACATGAATCAAAATCGCAGGAACGACGTATTCTTTAATCCTGATGTAGGGGATTCAAATATTTTTAATTTTTATAATCTACAGCAAGCGGATGGTTTTAATCCTTTAGTCCTGCGCGGAGTAAAATTCAGAGTTAAAAATAACGTATTATTAAGAGACGCCTTTAAAGGAAAAGTAGATTTAAACTCTATAAAAAAGATAGAATATATTTTACAGAATGATTTTTCTCCCGGAGAATTTTTCATGACCATTGAAAAGGCCGGTATTAAATTAAAGAGACCATGGCATGAATTTCTAGACGAACTTTTAAGGAATTGCGATGCGAAATACGAAGCTACTCATGGTGAGGGATTTTGGATAGACCACTGGACGTACAATCTTGATTTGGTAGAGAGCTTCTTGTCAGTATATCCGGAGAAGTTAAAAGAGATTTTATTGGATAAAAAAGAATTTACTTTCTACGATAATTCTCATTTCGTAAAATCTCATGCGGAGAAAAGTCTCCTGGTGGGTCTAGGCAAAGTCAGGCAGTATCATTCATTGGGCCGTGATTTAAAAAAGGAACATTTGATAAAAAAGCGTCATGACGACGCGTATGTAATGCGCTCATCTAAAGGAGAGGGAAAGATATATAAGACGACGCTTCTTGTTAAGATGTTGTGCGTTATAGTAAATAAAATCGCGTCTATAGGTCCTTGCGGCAGAGGCATTGAGATGGAGGCGGATAAGCCAGGCTGGTGCGATTCAATGAATGGCCTGCCGGGATTATTCGGCACATCTACACCCGAGGTCTTTGAGTTAAAGAGGCAGGTTGTTTTTATATTAGATTCTCTGAAAAAGTTGAGTTTAAGCCCTGGAGTGAAGATCAGGCTTTCAGGGGAAATACAAGATTTTATGACAAATCTGGAGTTACTCATTAAGGCATCCAAGAGCAAAAAAGATTTTTATTATTGGAGCAAAGCCAATTTATTAAAGGAGAAGTACAGGAATAAGATCAAACTCGGTTTTAGCGGCATCGAAGCTACATTTAGTATTCTAGAATTAGAAAGAATCCTCAAGTTATTCCTTTCAAAAGTAGACTCTGTCATTAAAAAGACATATATTCCGTCGCAAAATGTTTATGCTACTTATTTCGTAAATGACGTATCTAAATTCAAAAATCTTAATAAGCGGGATCCAGTCACAGAACTTCCCCTTGTAGAGCCTATGGCTTTTAAAAGCACCAGAATGCCTTTATTTTTAGAAGGAAATGTGCGAGCCATGAGGGTCGAAAAGGACATAAAGAGAAAAAAGGCGTTGTATAATGCAGTGAAAAAGACATCTCTATATGATAAGAAGCTAAACATGTATAAGCTCAACGGATCTCTGGAAGGCATATCAAAGGAAGTGGGCCGCTCCAGCGTATTTACGCCTGGGTGGTTAGAGAATGAGTCTATCTGGTTACATATGGAGTACAAATATCTTTTGGAGATTTTGCGAGCAGGCCTTTATAAGGAATTTTTCGAGGAATTTAAGAATGTCCTTATACCATTTCAGGAACCAGATGTTTACGGAAGGAGCGTGTTCGAAAATTCATCTTTTATAGTATCAAGCGCGTTTCCTGATAAGAAGTTACACGGCAGGGGTTTTGTAGCAAGGCTCAGCGGTTCAACCGCGGAGATGATGACTATATGGCTATTGATGAATGTAGGGGAGAAACCATTTTTCCTTAATAATAAGGGAGAACTTTGTCTAAAGTTCAGCCCGGTATTGCCAGGTTGTCTTTTTACTCAAAAGGCCAAGAATGGATTTCCAAAAAATAGTTTTGCGTTTAAGTTTTTAGGCAAGACAACAGTTGTGTACCATAACCCCAGAAGAAAAAATACTGCCGGCGCAAACTCAGTAAAGATACGTTTTATTATCATCAAATATGATAGCGGCAAGAAGGTAGAAGTAAAGAAAGGCATTATTGATGCGCCTTACGCGCAAAATATAAGAGACAGAAAAGTAGAGAGGATAGATATTTACCTTGGATAATACTTTAATACCTCTATATATTACAGCGGCTTCAATCGGTTTTATTCACACCCTTCTAGGACCTGACCATTATCTTCCGTTTATCGTAATGAGCAAGGCAAGGAAGTGGTCTTTGCTCAAGACGGGCGTCATAACGTTTCTATGCGGACTTGGCCATGTAATGAGTTCTGTTGTTCTTGGAGCCATAGGGATTATTTTCGGTATCGCGGTTATGAGACTGGAGGCATTTGAGGGATTTCGTGGAAATCTTGCAGGTTGGGTCTTTATGGTATTCGGCTTTACGTATTTAGTCTGGGGAATACACAGGGCAATAAAAAACAGGCCTCACAGGCATTTACATCTTCATTCAGATTCTGTAAACCATTCGCATGACCATTCTCACATGAAGGAGCATGCCCATATTCATGGGGAAGAAAAGGCAAATATTACACCATGGGTCCTTTTTACAATATTCGTCCTTGGCCCATGCGAGCCATTGATACCGATTCTCATGTATCCTGCGGCAAAAAGCAGCATATCAGGCGTAATTACAGTAGCTGCGATATTCAGCGCAGTAACCATTGCTACAATGCTTGGTATAGTCTTGGTTTTATCCTTTGGTATAAATCTGGTTCCACTAAGGCGGGTCGAACGTTATACCCATGCAATAGCTGGCGCAACAATACTACTCTGTGGCATAGCTATCCAACTGGGTTTGTAAAAATTAGTAACCGAGATTTTTTAGCGCAAATGGGTCTTTGCGCCAGTTTTCGTAGACTTTGACCCAGAGGTCCAGAAATACCTTTTTCTGCAGTAGGCCTTCAATTTCTTTCCTGGAATTTTCCCCTATTTTTTTTAGCATTTGTCCGTTCTTACCTATGATTATGGCCTTCTGGTTTTTTCTTTCCACGTAGATGTGAGCCCTGATATAGTAGAGGTCTTTGTCTTTTTTCTCTTTTATTTCTTCCACAGTTACTGCTATTGCGTGCGGTACTTCCTGATGAGTCCGTTCCATGACCTTTTCCCTTATGATTTCCTGCATAAGGAAGCGTTCGCTTTTATCGCTTAGCTGGTCTTCCGGGAACAGAGGATAGCCTTCCGGCAGGTATTCCATGATTTTTTTGAATACGATCTCAGTGCCGTCTTTTTTAGCCGCGGCTATAGGGATTATTTCTTTAAAGGAAAATTTCGTAGCCTGTTCAATAACGGGCAGCACAAGTCTTTTATCGATCTTGTCCATCTTGTTTATGATTAGAAATGTTTCTTTTTCAAAAGGAAGTTGTTGGAATATTGTTTTATCTTCTCGGGTGATGCCGCTATATGCGTCGATAAGCATGAGCACAAGGTCTACTTCGAGCAGTGTTGACGCGGCCTTGCGTACCATTGTTTTTCCAAGAAGCGTATTTGGCCTGTGCATGCCTGGCGTGTCTATGAAGACCACTTGAAAATCTTTACCTGAGATTATGCCTTGTATATTATCCCGCGTGGTTTCTGGTTTTTTCGAAACAATGCAAAGTTTCTCTTTTATGAGCGCATTGAGAAGCGTAGATTTTCCCACATTGGGCCTTCCGATTATAGCGACTTTACCTGCTTTAAACATGCTTATATTATACATGTATGTGGTATAATGGGAAGGAAAATAGGAGTTTATCGTTAATATTTGAAGAGTTGCGTTGCAGTTTCAGGCTTTACGCACCACCCAGACCACTGGCTCTCGGGGACGCAAAATTCCCCCAGCGCGGGAATTTTGCTCAGCCCCGTGCCTCGCTCGTCTTTTCGGTCCAGCGGGCCATTCAAAAAGCATACGGAATTTTTTGCGGGCATGGTGTCCGCCGAAGGCGGACGAGCAAAAAATTACGCTGAGTGAAGGCCGCCTCGCTGGGGCGGCTGAGCGTCTTTTTGAATGGCCCGCTGGACCGAAAAGACACCATGCCCGCTCGACACGGCGTATGCCCCGAGAACCAGTGGTCTGGGTGGTGCTAACTATCATGTAACATTGAAAATATTATCAATAGGAGTTTATAATGAGAGCATTTTATTTTGCATTGGGTACGGCAGTGGTTTGGGGTATTGTGCCGATTTTGGAAAAGATGGGTGTGGCGAGGATAGCGCCGCTTGCAGGGGTCATGATACGCTCATTAGGAGTAGTTATAGGCGTGAGTTTTCTGGCTGTATTTAACAGCCAGACCTTTAAGCTTGCCTTAAAGACAGACCCGCGTACGATATTTTTACTTGTGCTGGGTGGATTTATGGCTAGCATACTTGGTCAGATACTTTTCTATAACGCGCTTAAAACCGGAGAGGCGTCAAAGGTTGTTCCTATAGCAGGTATCTATCCCCTGGTCACATTTTTATTAGGGATTATATTTCTGGGAGAAACTGTTACTGTCGCAAAGGTTGGTGGAGTGATCTTTGTAATCCTGGGGCTATTTTTGCTGAGGCAGGCCTTCTTTGTTTATCTCGATCCTTTTCATCATATTAGACTGGCGGTCACTTATATCAAACACAGTATCGAGCTCTCCGTCTGAATCTTCATCTCTTTCCAATTTTATAACCTTACCATCGCGATATTCGCTTCTCTGGTCTATTTTTCCGTCATAGTCGCTGTCGATTTCAAATTTGGTGCGCTGGCTGTATTGATACCATGTCTGCATATCAACATTTCCATCAAAGTTTAAGTCGATCTTTGTTGTCTTTTTGCCTTTTTCTCCATAGACGATCCACATATCCAGCGCGCCGTCATAATTTCTGTCAGTTTCTATCTTTACAGGCCTTTCATTCTCAAAATATATCCATAGATCAGTTTTTCCATCTTCATTTTTATCTTCTTCTGTGACCTCTGCGGCATTTGCCGCTGGCGCCAGGAGAAAGATCATTATAATTAATCTAAGAATTGTTGTTTTATACATATTTGCCTATTCTGGTGAATTATGATACAATCGTCTTTGATTACATATCCCTCGACTTCACCCCGTACCCTACGTGGGACGGGGCTTTGCTCGGGATAAATTCGCACTTATCACTTATGCTCCTTTCAGTTGCGTAAGCGATGCGCTCATTTATATTATATATGAAAAAAGCTAAAATTGCAATTGCGCAAATAAATACTATTGTGGGAGATCTGGTCGGCAATACAGAGAAGATACTGTTTTGCCTGAACGAGTCAGCCAAAAAGCGCGCGGATATTGTTGTATTTCCGGAGCTTTCCATAACAGGATATCCTCCTGAAGACCTTGTCTTGAAGCCTCATTTCGTAAAAGAAAATATTAAGTGCCTGAATGTAATCGCAAGGGCCGCGAAGGATATCATAGCGATAGTCGGATTTGTGGACCAAAAGGCCAAGGACCTATATAATAGCGCCGCAGTTATAAATAATAAAAAAATAACTCATATATATCATAAAAGACACCTGCCGAATTATAGCGTATTTGACGAAAAAAGGTATTTTAAGCCCGGCAAAGGGAATGCTCTTATAAAGGCTAAAGGCTATTCTTTTTCACTAAATATATGCGAGGATATATGGGCTTCAGAAGATGCTAAAACAAAGAATATTCTAACACGCGCGGACTTTCTAATAAACATCTCTGCCTCGCCGTATCATATTGATAAAATAAAAGAGAGGAAGACGCTGTTGCTTGCCAAGGCCAGGAGATTCAAGACACCTGTAATTTACTGCAATCTTGTTGGCGGGCAGGATGAGCTTGTATTCGATGGCCGCAGCGCCGTATTTGGAAAGTCCAATAAAATTATAGCAAAGGCCAAGGCCTTCGAAGAAGATTTATTGATAGTTGACCTGGCAGAAAAAAACATAGCTTCACCCAACCGCGCGATTAGAGACATGACAAGGATTGAAGAGGTCTATTCAGCGCTTGTACTGGGGCTGCGCGATTATGTAAGAAAGAATAATTTTAAAAAAGTGGCCTTTGGACTTTCAGGAGGCATAGATTCTGCATTGGTTGCTGCAGTTGCGGTGGAGGCCCTGGGTAAGGCGAATGTCTTGGCGCTTTCTATGCCGTCTAGATATTCTTCAGAAGCTACGCAGCTGGATGCCGAAAGAATTGCTAAAAATCTTGGCGTCAGGTTTGTAAAAGTCGGAATAGACAGTATCTTCGATGTATATGCTAATACACTGCAGTCTCACTTTTCTGGCATGGACCCTGATATAACAGAGGAGAATATCCAGGCAAGGATACGGGGAAACATCTTGATGGCGTTTTCAAATAAATTCGGCCACCTTGTTCTAAACACAGGCAATAAGAGCGAGACGAGTGTGGGGTACTGTACTCTATATGGAGATATGGCAGGCGGGTTTGCGGTAATAAAAGATGTGCCTAAAAAACTTGTTTATGAATTAGCAGGATTTGTAAATAAGAAAAAAAGAATTATCCCAGATAGTGTCTTTAAGAGGCCGCCGTCAGCAGAATTGAGACCGGGGCAGAAGGATCAGGATAGCTTGCCGCCTTATGATTTAGTTGACGCGATAGTTGATTTATATGTAGAAAAGGATAAATCCTTTAGCGATATTGTGAAGAAATTAGGGAATAAGGACGCTGTTAGAAAAGTTTTGAGCATGATTGATATGAATGAATATAAGCGCCGTCAGGCACCTCCTGGAATAAAGGTAAGTCCTCGAGCTTTTGGAAAGGACAGGCGCATGCCTATCACGAATAAATATAAGGGAGGCGGCCTATGAAAGGATTAAAAACAAACCACAGAGAACACGGAGTAATAAATAATTTTTCTCTGTGTTCTCCAAAAAAATATCCTCTAAAAGAGGTTACAGAAAAGATAATATCCTGCTGTATAGAGGTGCATTCGAATTTAGGACCCGGATTACTGGAAAACATATATGAAGAAGCCAAAGAAGGAATAAAAAGGCTAATTTTATGAGAACACAGAGGATTTTGTTATAAAAAATCTCTGCGTTCTCTGTGGTATTTTTTTGACAGATCCCGAATAAATATAAGGGAGGTAGTATATGAAAGACCAGACCAGCGAAGAGGTTTTTATAAACGTGGTAAAAAGAATAAATCTTTATTTGATTATATTAGGTGTGATTTTTCTTGTATATTTTATAGTTCAGACTAAAGTGAATGTGTTTTTATTTCTACTGGCTCTCCTGAATTTAAGTTTTGCGCTTCTTTCCCACAAGCATCTTATAATAACTAATAGGCTTGCAATCGAGTTGCGACGCGCAAAAGGGTCGCTGAGTGATGTTTCAAAAGAGATGAGGGAGATACATCCGGATCTAAATGCGTAGACGCTTATACTCAACATTTTTAATACCCTTCCTTTTTTTAGGTATATTTAGCTTTCCAGAGAGAAATATTTCTATTACTGCAGAGTCAGTTGTTCTCATGACCTCCTGGGCAAAGAGGGTCATATATTCCAGGAATCCTGATCTTAAGCTTTCACCGGCTTCTACCGCAAAAATAGTGACAGCGCTTCTGGTTTTGAAAAATTCTTCGCTAGACAAAGAAGTGGTTGTGAGTAAATTTGCTACTTTGATGGAGCCGTCCAAGATCTACATAAAAGAGGGGGAGGTTTATCTGACGGGGGATTTACTCAAGGCGTTACTTTTAAATTCCGGAAATGACGTGAGTGTCGCGCTTGCTGAGAGTATTGCCGGTTCAGAAGAGGAGTTTGTAAAGATGATGAATAAGCTGGCAATAAGTATAGGAGCCAAAGATACTAATTTTAAGACATCTAACGGACTCCCTGCAGAGGACCAGTATTCTACCGCGCGTGATTTAGCCTTGATAGTGCGCGAGGCAATGAGACATAAGGAATTTATTGAAATTATAAAAATGAAAGAAGGAGAGATAAGCGAGCTTAAAAGCGGCAGGCGGATAAAGTTAAAGAGCCATAATAAAAGTTTATGGAAGGATACGCCCTATGCAATTTTAGGAAAGACAGGCTATACTAAAAAAGCAGGCAGTTGCTTTGCGGGTTATATTGAGTATAATAGGTGGCGTAAGGTTATTGTGGTGGTTTTGAAGAGTAAAACTAAATGGAAAGATTTGGACGCGCTGGCAGAGGAGTTCTTATGAGAAGAATTTTATTTATAGCGATAGGTTTAATTTTTTTAACGTCATATTCTTATGCGGCTCCAGCGTACGGGACGCATATGCCCGAGAAAAGACGTTTTACATGCGGCGCGGAAGGAAATTTTATTGTAGATAGAAATCTGGATAATGACGAAGGCTCGACAAGTGGTGATAGATATTTTTTCACCCTCTCCTACGGTATTTTTTCATGGCTTTCGTTTGATGGGAAGGCAGGTATTGGCGATGTAGGTTGGGATAGGGTTGGCTCAGACAGTTTGACTTACAGTGCTAACTTTGCAGGCGCCTATGGATTCAGAATCAAAGGATATGAAATAAAAGAATGGGGCATAAAGAGCGTTGCTGGTTTTCAGCATATCAGTGTACATCCTGACGCAAAGAATCAGGGTGGAAATAAGCACGAGGTAATAATAGATGAATGGCAGGGTTCTTTGGTTGTTTCCAAGGATATAGGAAGTTTTGCGCCGTATTTCGGAACAAGATACGGCACAGTAGATTTCATAAAATGGCTAAACGAACATGACCGCAAACGCATCCAGTCAGAAAAATACTACGGCCTTATTATAGGGTTAGATTATCGTCTTAGTCCGGAGACAAAGATAAATTTAGAGTTTGATTTTCTGGATGGTGAGGAGTTTGCGGTAGGTTTTAGCCGCGATTTCTGATAAAGCTCTGAGCTTCTTTCATATTTTTGAAGAATAAAAATGGAAGAGGCTTGTTTTTATATAGCCGCGCATTTTTTGATATAAAACCTAATCGTGCGTTTAGCATGGCTTTTGCGACCATGTATGCCCTGTGTTCTCCCGCAAGACAGCCTTTCTTTTTTATATCCGCGATAAGTTTTTTGGGATTTTTCATGTTGAGCATCTTTTTCATAAATCGCTTTTCGCCAAGGCCTTTGCCAAAACCCTCTTTTAAGTCTGCCTTTACCAGGATTATCCCGTTTTTCTTTATGTTAGTCGTGTAGTTAAATGTGCGTGATGCCTGGTATATGTTTATCGACTTTTCTCTAGGTGTATCGCATATTATTACACCAAGTTTTTTATTATCTTTTTTCTCGTATATCTTTTTACAGTAACTTGTTGCTTTTTTGAAAGAGGCCCTTGGAGCACCTTTAAATATTTTTGGTGGATTTGTGTTTACTATATTTATAGAATATGTGATAGGTAGTAGATTGCTTACTTCTTCTATAAAGCGTCTGAATGGATTATTTTTTATTGAGCAGATCCTGGTACCGGGCTTATCCAGGAATCTAGGATGATGTGTTGCGTTTATGGTCTTTTCTCCTGCAAGTCCGATTGCCACTACTTTTGTCCCGCCGCTATAGCCTGCATATAAATGCGGCTCAACAACGCCCACAGTTATTATCGAATCGGCATTTTTTAATTTTTTATTAAGATATATAGGTACTCCAGTTTTTGTTTTTCCAAAATATGCGACAGAGCGTTTTCTGTAGTTGTGAACATTAACCTCGCAGGTTGCCGTACGGCAACCTGCGAGGTTGTGAGGTTGACCTATGTTATCTTTAATTTCCTTTTTAGTGGGGGTTCGGTGAAGGCCTGTCGCTATTATTATTTCTACATCCTGTCCCTTTAGTTTTTTCAGAAGAGGAGGGAGTATTGTTTTTAGATGCGCTTTACGCGTAAAATCAGGCACGGCGATTATGGTTTTCATTGTATTATTTTAATAATTCCTTCGAGAATATATTGTCAAGGCCCAGGATGCATGCCGGATCCAAAGATTTTTTTAAAGCTGCCATCTGCTCGATATTCTTTTTTCCGTACATGGCTTCAAGAAAGGCGTGTTTGAGTTTTCCTATACCGTGTTCCGCAGATGCGGTGCCCCCTAAACTTACAGCCTTTTTTACAAAATCCATATAGATAGAACGGCTCTTCGAAAATTCCGCCTCTGTTTTTGGGAGCATGTTTACATGCATGTGGTTTTCGCCTATATGGCCGAATATCAAAGATTCGATTTCCGAGGAGGATAATTTTTCTTTATAAAACGCAAACATCTCAGAGAACGCATTCTCAGGTACGGCTATATCTGTCCCTACTTTGGGGAGTTTATTTCTTTTTATAATTTCATTTATAGTTTCAGGTAGCGCATGCCTGAATTCCCATAGTTTTTGCCTTTCCTGTTCAGAATCCGCGAAAAAACTTTTTTCTATAAGGGCATTGTGCTTTTCAAGTAACTCCATCCACGATTCCGCGACAGACTCTTCCTTATCCTTTTTATAATCCTGCTCAAAATAAACCAGGGCCTTTGCGTCAATCGGGATGTTTCTATGTTTTGCGCGTAAGAGATTCAATGAATTTTCATCCATATATTCTATAGACAGCGCATTTTTTGTTTTTGCGTCTTTCACGAAGGAGAGCGCGTTGTTTTCATTTGAGAAGAAGCTGAAAAAACTCATGATCGCTTCCGGTTTCTTCCCAATGGCAACATCTGCTTCAATGAGAAAACCCAAAGTCCCTTCCTGTCCTATAAACAGGTCTATTATATCCATATTTTCTTTTACATAATAACCTGCCGCGCTTTTTATATCAGGCATAGAGTATTGCGGGATTTTTATTTTTATTGTTTCAAGAGAGAAAGCACTCCCTTTATTGACAAAATATTTTCCGCGTTTTATGTCTAATATCTGGCCTGTAGATAAAATAAGACGTAACCGTTTTATATAATTCCGCGTAGATCCGTATCTGAATCCTTTTGCGCCGCATGCATTTGTTGAAATGGTACCTCCCAGGAAGGCGTTTGGCTCAGTAGGGTCCGGTAGGTAGGCAAGACCTTTTTTAGAGAGCTCTGTCTGCAGATCAGATAGTCTTACGCCAGGTTGCAGCGTAGCAATGAGATTTTTTTCGTCTATATCAATAATTTTATTGAGCGAATCCGTAGCGAGGATTGATCCTCCGAATGGGACCCTGGCTCCGGTCACGCCCGTACCACCGCCTGAAATAGTCAAAGGAGTATTTTTCCTTGATGCGTCCGCGAGGATATCGATAGCATCTTTCTCGTTTTCAGGTATTAAGACCTCGTCGGCATAACCGTCTCTGAGCCCCGACTCATCCTCAAAATAAGACTTGATAATATCCTTGTCTCTCTTTATAATCATATCTATAATCTATCATAGGAAGGAAATATTTACAATGGCGACTTTTTTAAGTTTAATTATTGGCGCATTAGCAGGCGTAGCCAGTGGTTTTTTTGGTATAGGCGGGGCAGTGGTGATGGTGCCGCTTTTAGTATGTCTGTTTAAGTTTCCACAGCATTATGCGCAAGGCACTGCCCTTGTCGCGCTTCTTCTGCCCATTGGTATCCTGGCAGTCATTAGATATTATCATGCGGGAAATGTAAATATAAAGATAGGTTTGTTTATAAGCCTTGGATTTTTTATAGGAGGGTTTTTTGGGGCGCATTTAGCGCATTTATTGCCACAGTTAGCTCTTAAAAGGCTTTTTGGAGTCCTGCTTTTAGGGCTTTCCGTATATATGTTAATGGGTAAATAATGATAAAATCCAATCCTTTTACGCCACAGTCAGGGTGGGAGCCGCGCATATTTGGCGGCAGAGAAGAGAACCTTTCTCTTTTTAAATCCAATCTGGGAGATGCGATTTCAGTCAGGCCAAATCATTTAGTTGCGCTGGGAGAGTGGGGCATAGGCAAGACTTCTCTTCTTAAACAGTTCAGGAGGATTGCTCAAGAGCAGGGGCATCCATCATGTTTTTGTTCTCTCTCGAGATTTACAAAAAATGATAAACCTTTAAGCGCTATTCATCTTATTGCTGAAGAGATGCTTATGGGTTTTCCAAATTCCGGCGCAGATCCGGAAAAGCTCCTAGAAGGATTTTCCAAAAGAAAATCGCTTGCGCAAGCGCAGACGCACTTTACAAAATTTCTCCTGGAGCTCTGGAAGACGCTGGATGCAAAACTGGCAGTGGTGATGCTGGATGATCTGCAGAATCTTTTGCCTATCTCGAATACGATCGATATTCTCAGGGCTGTCTTGAGTAAGGATGAAATTATTCGTAATACGCGATTCTTATTCGTACTTTCTTCTACGCCGGCCGGATGGTCGAGCTTTTTAGATAAGCACGATCCTATCGGCAGGTTTTTCAGAAAACGCATGAATGTAGAGAATCTTGATAAAGAAGAAGTTTCAGGGCTCGTTAGTCAGACATTACAGGATACAGGCGTAGATTTTGATGAAGAGGTAAAGGGCAGGATATTTGATCATACAGACGGTCATCCTTACGAGGTGCAGCTTTTATCCAGCCACTTATATGACGGCCAGATAGCAGGAAAGGTTGATATCTGTACATGGGATAACGCGCTTGGTAATACCTTGAAGGAGCTGGGAAGAGATTATTTTAATACATTGTTTGCCAGGGCAAGTGACAGGGAAAAGGATTTATTGAGGGTGCTCTCCGAAGAGAAAAAGCCGCTTTCCCTAAAGGATTTCAGGACAATGATGATAGTGGGTAGGCACGCGAAGAAATTCCCGGTCGCGAATATAAAGAATTTTCTTTACAGATTAGAAGAAAAAGGTATTATAAGTAGAAACGAAAAAGGGAGTTTTAATATCCCTGATCGGATGTTCAGGGAATTTGTTTTAAGAAAGGAGAATGAGAAATGAAGGTAAAGGTAGATGCAGAGTTGTGCGTTGGTTGTGGTTTATGCGTAAATACGTCTCCAGAGCTTTTTGAAATGAAAGAAGACAAAGCAATCCTAAAGACAGAGACAGACTTAGTTCCCGCAGGACAGGAAGAATCTTGCAAGCAGTCAAAAGACGAATGTCCTGTCGAGGCAATTATTATAGAATGAGGTAGTTCTCGACTCACTTCGTTCGCTCGAACAATATTACAATTTAATATTCTTCGAGCGATGCGCCGCAGGCGCAGAGTCGAGAAGATACAACTAGTTTTTCTTAGATAAGATTCTTCGGAAGCAGAAGATGGCAAGGGACATGATGCTTATCCATGATATGGAGAGTATTAGCCAGCCAAAGATATTCATATCTCAGCCTTCTTTTGCGCTCGTTTTTTCCACGCTATTCTAACCATAATACCGAGTGTCAAAAACATACCTATAAGCATGAGCCGTATGCCTAATACATACGGCTTATCCGCTTCGCTTATACCCTTCATCATTATTGTAGGAATGCCATGCTGGTAAAACCAGAATCCAAGTATAC
This sequence comes from Candidatus Omnitrophota bacterium, assembly GCA_042571405.1. Classification (GTDB taxonomy): domain Bacteria; phylum Omnitrophota; class Gorgyraeia; order Gorgyraeales; family Gorgyraeaceae; genus Gorgyraea. The sequence goes on from JBHPHU010000003.1 coordinate 24,802, forward strand.
AGAATAAAAATAAAGGCGTTACGTATTTTATTATAAATTTATAGATTTCCGGTATCTTAAGATCTGCGCCGTGATGTATTTCTTCCCATGCCTTTTCTATGCCAAACACCCAGCCAAATAAGATTGTTTCAACTGTAGCGAAAAGCACGAGACAGAATGTGCCGCCCCAGAAATCCAACTCATTTACAGCTCCATGCTTTAAGAAGAGTATAGCTGGCTGGCAGAGAATGAAAGACACTATTCCAAAGATGATGACAGCTTTTTTCTTTGAGATATTGAATTCATCTTCGAGAAATGCGATGCTGGGCTGCGCAAGAGACACGGAAGAAGTGATCCCTGCCAGGAATAAAAGCGTAAACCACAGGCATCCAAAAAACGCGCTAAGGGCAATCTTCTGAAATATTAAAGGCATTGTCACAAATCCGAGATTAAACGCGCCGCCAGCTGCTATAGCCTGTATCTTGTGCGGGCCAAAAAATATGTACGCGGCCGGTATTATAATGGATGAACCAAGTATGATCTCGGCAAATTCATTTGTGCTTGCAGCTGTCAGGCCTGAGAGCGCGACATCATCTGTTTTCTTAAGGTAACTCGCGTAGGTCAATATTACGCCTATGCCAACGCTGAGCGTAAAAAATATTTGTCCGGCTGCTGCGAGCCATACCTTTGCATTTTTTAAAGAGTTAAAATCAGGATTCCATAAAAACCCAAGACCATTTACTACATTCCATTCGGGTCTTGATGGATCAGGAGTACCTAAAGTTAAAACTCTTACAGCAATTATTATGCCGAATATCAAAAGTGCGGGCATTGCGATCTTGCAGAGTTTTTCAATGCCTCCGGAAATGCCTTTATAAATAATCAGTATGTTTATGATAAAGGTGATAAGGAAGAATAGGTATGCAGACTGCATATTTGAGAAAAATTGGTTTTTCTCAATGCCCTGGAAGCCTTTGAGGAGCGACATCATGCTTTCCTGGTCAGCAAGTTGCCCGTATTTCCCAACCGCTGAAAATACAGCATAGGCAAGCGTCCATGACGCAATGTAGTTATAGTAGATGAAGATGACAAGCGGCCCAAATATACCTATTACTCCGAAGTACTTAATAAAGCGATTTTTCTCCCACATGGTATGAAAGATACCAGGCGCAGTGCCATGGCCGAACCCTCCGCCAAACCTCCCAATAGTCCATTCTATCCACATAAGGGGAATGCCGAGCAGGAGGAGCGAGATAAAATACGGTATCATAAACGCGCCGCCGCCATTCTGCGCCGCCTGCACAGGAAACCGCAAAAAGTTCCCCAGCCCCACAGCGCTCCCGGCAACAGCCATGATAATACCAATCCTGGATTTCCAACTATCTCGCTTCTTTCTCATATAGAGAAAATTATACTCAATATATATAGATATGTCAAATTAAGAGCAGGATGTTTAATAACAATTTAACAATAATTAGAGCTTGAATAGATATGTTTTTGTGATAAACTGTTGTTAATGATTGTAAAACAAAGAGGATTAATATGAAGAAAATCGAACAGCTTAGAAGAAAATTAACACGATATAAATCTGAATTACAACATGATTTCCGGGTAAAAGAGATTGGTATATTTGGTTCATATCTAAGAGGAGAAGAGAGAAAGAATAGCGATTTAGATATTCTTGTGGAATTTGAAGAATCCCCTAGTTTATTTAAATTTATACAGCTTGAGCATTATCTGGAGGGACTTCTAAAGGTTAAGGTTGATTTAGTAATGAGAGATGCCTTGAAACCTGTTATAGGTGAACGTATAATGCACGAGGTTATTTATTCATGACAAGGGAATATAAAGATTATCTGATGGATATAATTGGGGCCATTGAGAGAATAGAAGAATTTACTCATGGTATAACAGCTAAAGGTTTTGAGAAAGATGAAAAGACAATATTTGCTGTGATAAGAGCGTTGGAAGTTATTGGAGAAGCAGCAAAAAAGATTCCTTTACCCGTGAGAAAAAAATATTCGCAAATCCCGTGGTTAGAAATCACAGGAATGCGCAATAAGCTTATTCATGAGTATTTTGGCGTGAATGTTAAAGTTATCTGGAATACCGTCAAAGAAGATATTCCATCCATAAAACCCCTCATAAAACAGATTGCAGAAGATATTCAGTAAGTCCAAAGCGAATCAGTGATTTTGACTCGGCAGAGGAAATGGTATCATAAACGCGCCGCCGCCATTCTGCGCCGCCTGCACAGGAAACCGCAAAAAGTTCCCCAGCCCCACAGCGCTCCCGGCAACAGCCATGATAATACCAATCCTGGATTTCCACGCATCCCGCTTTTTTCTCATATAGAAAAGTATACTTGGTGGGATTTTATGTGTCAAGGAAAAGACAAAGACACCTTCCCGAACAAATCCAAGACAGCTTCTCGAACGACTTGGTAGACGTCTCCATTGTCCAAAGGGGATTATATTTTTGTTTGTAGTTTTATTGTTTGTAGTTTTTGTTCGGCTCTGTTGTAACGCATTAACTGTGGAGTTTTTATTTGATCGGTATTTATAACGTAGTCAAACTTTCCTTCAGCAATATCTTTATTATAATAGTCATATATCCCAGATAAGGTTGATATTGTTGCGTATAACCATCTTTCCAGAGCTGATCCCCCTTCTTTTTCTAATCTATTTTTAATACGCTGTTTAATTAATAAAGATTTACATAACACACAAATAGATTTTCCTTTTATTTTCTTAGACATTCCACCAAATAGTTTTCGGGCAATAGGCCCTTCGATAATAATAAGAGTTTTTTTCGTTAACTCGAAGACTACTGTTTTAAGAACAGTCTTGTTAAAAGCTGTATGAAAGGCAGGGTCTTTAAGCTCCATTTCTTTTGTAAAAGTTTCATCCGGGCTTTTTTCCAATAAATCTAATGATGCAGCAAGCCATTTTTTAAACGCAGTTACTTTTTTTAAGTCAAAGAAGAGCTTAAAAGCAGCATCGTTTCTACCTGGCCATGCTCCTCTGATCATATCAAATAGATATACCAGAAGCTGTGAAGGTTTAGGAGACGAGGTGTTGACAAAAAGATCAGAAGAAACATATAAAATATGGTAGTCTTGGCTGGCAAATTCTTGAATTTTTTCAGCCAAAGTGCTCTTGCCGCCACTAGAGACCCCATCTATAATAACCATTGAAACGAGTTTGTCATTTTCAGGAGCTACATTCTTTGTAATTTCTTCGACAATGGTGTTATTGTAACCTGGCAGTGTTTTTGTAGTTTTATCAGGGCGGTTTGTGAATCTAACAGGAACCCTAAGCCTGCTATTCGAAGCACTACAATATGTCCTAGCATCACTAATAAGTAATGCAAATATCAGCAATAAAATCGTGTTAAAAAATATTTTTTTAATTCTCTTCATAAATGTTCTTCTTTTATATTGCTTTGCGCATTGCGCTTGAATTGATATCTTGATTGTTTTTGTCTTTTTTCCTATCTATTAGCACAAAAGTAATAGGTGAAAGGCTGTTTTTCGTGCGTATGTTATTTAGGATGCCGTGGATATTAGCGTACTCAGAAGATGTAACAACTATTAAGTCATGTTCTATCAGTAAGTTATCTTGAGCAAACTCTTTTTTAAATTTTTCGATATCCAATGTTTTTCTGATCTTATAAGGCGCAGTAAAACCTTTTTCTTTGATATATGTTTTGATTTGTTTGATGCGTTTTTTTAATTTTTGGATTTTATGGTCCTTGCGATTATTTGCAAGAGTATCTCCTGTAACGTAAATCAGCACCAATTTACCAGGAATTTTAAAGATAGCATCTATATAGGTTTTATGCCCATCGTGAAATAGGTCAAATGTGCCACCTCCTATTATAATACTTTCCTGTTTAGCTTTCGATAAAAGGGGAACTCTTAACCCAAATTTATTCGCAGGTTCGGCACAGATTAAATTTCCCGAAAAAAATAATCCTATGATACACAATATGATTTTAGAATTATAATATTTTTTTAAATAAAGCATAATCCTCGATAAAAAACTTCTTTCTAATTAAAATCTGGAATAGCCTGTTTATATTATTTAAAATATAATTATACCATAAAATACAGGATTGTAAATGAGAAAAATAAAATCTTTTAAAAAAGATTTACAACTAAGTTATTTTTAGCAAAGTAACACTTTTGACACTGTCAAAGCGGAAGTAGTATCGGATAAGTTTTTAAAGATATTCTGCAACCTATGGCTTGAGAAGGAATTTACGATACAAAGCGGAGCAGACAGCTATCAGAGGAACGACACAAGTGTGAGCGGGAGGATCCACGCCGGGTCCCGTACCTACAGTTATGGGGCGGAGGGGCCTGCGAACAGAATACCCCTAGCTGCACTTCCACTGCTTGACATATATTGTAGATAGGTTAGAATACTATATATATGTCAGAGTTTGATAAATTCTATAAAGAACTCAATAAGGAGCAGAAGCTGGCTGTGGATACAGTGGATGGGCCTGTGTTGGTTTTGGCTGGACCCGGGACTGGGAAGACTCAGTTGCTTTCTGTTCGCGCCGCAAATATCATCCACAAGAAAAAGGCCCTGCCTGAGAATATCTTGATCCTTACCTATACTAATGCTGCTACAAAAACTATGAAGGAGAGGCTTTCAAAGATCATTGGTTTTAAAGGCTATGACGTGCATGTTTCTACCTTCCACAGTTTCGCGAATTCCATAATACTTGACTCAGAAGAGGCTAGTAATTATATTCAGGAAAGGATTCAGATTACAGATATCGAGAATCTGAAGGCCATAGAACATGTACTGGATCACTCTAAGGATGTCGCTGATATCAGGCCTTTTCGCGCGCCATATACATACCTCAGGGAGATACAAAAAAGAATAAGCGAGCTTAAAAGAGAAGGCATAAGCCCGAGAGAATTTTCTGAATATGTTAAAGACATAAAACCTGACAATGTATATGTTGAGCAAAAACATATCCCGCGCATAAAGGCGCTGGCAATTGTGTATGAACAATACGAGAAACTCAAAGAAGGAAAGAACAAAGACATATTTGACGAGCGCGGAAGATATGACTATGACGACATGATCATGATCGCGATGGACGCGATAAACAAAGAAAAACTTCTTAAGGAGAAATATCAAGGCCTCTATAAATACATAATGGTAGACGAGTTTCAGGATACAAATGGCGCCCAACTTAAATTCTTATTTTCTCTCATAGCCGGCGCCCATTCCAATCTTTGCTGCGTTGGTGACGATGACCAGTCTATTTACCGTTTTCAGGGCGCGAGCATAGCCAACTTTAAAGAACTAAAGAAAAGATTTAAGGACTTGAAGACGATCTCTCTTAAAGATAATTATCGCTCAACAAAAGAGATCATAGACCTTTCGCGAAACCTCATAAAAGAACTTCCTCAAAACGAGCGCACAGGAGAAAAAACCCTTTTGCCAAAAGTAGATTTTAAGAAAAAATCAATAGAATACAGGGAATTTACAGCCAATGAAGAAGAGCTCTATTTTATTGTCGAGCGGATAAAAAATTTATGCGCCAAAGAAAAAGGGCTCGCTTATGGCGACATTGCGATATTGGTAAGAAAAAGAAGCCTGATCCCAAGGATAATAGACGCGTTGCTTTGTTCAGGCATCCCTTATGCTACTGACGGGAAAGAAGACATGCGTTCTGAGACGCGCGTGAGGCAGATGCTGGACATCCTGGAGCTCGCGAGCATTGAACCTCAGGATTTTGGAGAAAGAGACAGGATTTTATATAAGATCCTTATAGCTGATTATTTCGAGATTCCTCACAAGGATATCCTGAATTTTATAAATAAGGTCAATGAAAAAAAGAGAAACAGAGAAAACGCCACTCTCTTGTCAGAGTTTTTTAAAGACAGATGTTTTAAACATGCGGTTGCCGTAATAGAGAAATTTTTAAAAGACAGTCTTTCTAAGCCTGTGCATGCGGCGCTCATGGAATACATCAGGGATGCCGGGATTTACAAATATATCCTTAAAACCTATGACAAGGATGAAATTCTAAAGATCAGACAGGTACGTGGTCTTGCCTCGTTCGTAAACATGGTAAAGGAATATGACCTTTCAAATCCCGGCATAGATCTGAAAAGATTCGTAGAGGAGATCAAGACGCGCAACGAGCATAATCTCGCTATTCAGGGTGAGCTTGTCACAATGACGCAGAATGGCGTGAGGATCTTTACGGCGCATGCCTCAAAGGGCCAGGAATTCCACAGCGTGATCATTCCTTTTTGTCTGCAGGATGCCAGCTGGCCCATAAAACCAATGCCTGATAAAATCCCTCTTGGACCTGAGATACTGGGAGGCATTGAAAAGGTAGACAGTAAAGAAAGAATAAAAAAGTTAAAGTATTATGACGAGACAAGACTTTTTTATGTGGCCGTCAGCAGGGCAAAGAGCAATGTGCTTTTTACATGCAGTCCTCAGGATAACAAAATTTCCAGTTCATTTATCCATACATTAGGCCTTGAGCCTAAAGAAAATTCTTTTAAAGAAGAGGATGTGCTGGGCGGGTCTCTCACAATGCTGGATTTTAAAGATCCTTTTATAGGGACTGAAGAGATTCTCAGAGATATGGTTAGAGACATGACTTTAAATCCCACAAGCATAAATAATTATTTATACTGCAGGAGAAAATTTCTCTACGATAATGTCCTGATGCTTCCAGGCGCGAAAAAACAGAGCCTGATTTTCGGCAACGCGGTGCATGAAGGCCTTGAACATGTGTACAGACATTTTATGAAGACAGATAAATTTCCAAATTTTCAATTTTTCAAAGATAGATTTTTTGACGCGTTAAAATATCAGGGCCCTGAAAAGGCAATAGAGCTTCGCTGCAAGGAACAGTTCGAAGGATTAAGTAAATTCTTTAGCAGGATCTCTGCGAATCCTGTCAAGCCTATCGGTTTGGAGAATCGCATGCCAATAAATATTGACGGCATTATCATTACCGGAAAATACGATAGATTAGATATAGAAGACAATGATAAAAGATCACTTCGCGTAGTAGATTATAAAACAGGCCAGCCAAGGAATCATGCAAGGGGCATCTTCCAGTGCAGGAGCCTGGAGGACGAATCCTGTGACGGTTATCTTCGTCAGCTCGCGTGCTATAAACTTTTATACGAAAAGGATAAGACGCGGAAGGATAACAATATGTTTGTAAGTCATGGCACGGTGATATTCGTAGAGCCCGCCAAAGAGGATGTGCGCAGTTATGGAATAAAAAAGGGCGAGCCAACTGAATTCAAGGTTGAACTCAGAGAAGAAATGGTAGATGAGATGGTGGGCATAATAAAGAGTGTGTGGGCGAGCGTACAGGATCTGCATTTTGAAAAATTACAGGAACGCGACAAGAAAAAATGTAACTGGTGTGACTTTGACCATATCTGTTGGAAATAAGGGGGAGACTATGAGGAGATTTATTATTATTTTTATAGCGGCAGTTTTAATCTCGGGTTGCAATATTATTCCCAAATCAATGCAGTACCAGAAAGAGGAGGAAAAGACCATTGGGAGTGTGGATGTGGTCAATCCTCTTGTAGAAGAAGCGCAAATAGTGCTCGATACTCTTGGATATGACACCGGGACTATGGATGGCAGGATAGGCAAGAAAACTCGGCAGGCCATAAAGGAATTTCAGGAATCCATAGGGCTCAGGAGTACAGGTTACATTGATAAGCGTACCTGGAGGGCAGTAGAGGACATAATGAGAGAGAATGAGAATCGTGACATGAAAAAGGATTATAATATAGAAGTGAGGAGCCCGTATTTACAAGAGATCTATGATCCTGAGAGTAAGCTGGGAGTTACGATGAAACAAATACAGGCTGCATTGCAGAACGCGGGATTTGACCCCGGCGCTATAGACGGAAAAGCAGGACCAAGAACACAGCAGGCAATAAAAGAGTTCCAGCGCACCAAGGGTCTAAAGATAGACGGCAAAGTAGGCCCGCAGACATGGACGGAGCTTGGGAAATATCTTAAGTAAGCTATCAGTTTTCAGCCTTCAGCAGCTGACAGCTGAAAGCCAAGCTAATATATGATATTGACAAGTATAACCCTTCGTGGTATAAAATTATAAGTTGGAAGGAGAAAGGATGTAATGGGTAAATACGTAACGCTGCTTGGTGGTATAATAAGCATTCTTATTGGAATATGGGGCATAGGAACCTGGTGGTGGAGTTTTGTAGATCTTTTAAAGGGATGCATGCCTATTGTGCTTGTATTGGGCGGACTTGCAGCACTTTTTGCTGGTATAAGTGAGATGAAAGATGTTGGTCAGGCAAAGAAAGAAGACTCAAGAGATAAAAAATAAAAAAATCAAATATACGCTAATAACAAATAGACCCGCAAAACACAGGGTCTATCTTTGTTTTTGTATGGAATTTGAAAAATTCCATACAACTGGGTAGGCGGGGTAACTTTGGGGGTAATTTTATGAACTATGTAAAGACAGGCATTCTATTAGTCCTTTTGACAATGCTTTTTGTGTGGATAGGCGGTTATTTCGGAGGCCAGTCAGGCGCGACGTTCGCGTTTGTGTTTGCGCTTTTGATGAATTTTGGCGCGTATTGGTTTAGTGACAAAATAGTGCTTGCTATGTATAAGGCCAAAGAGGTTTCTCCGCAGGAAGTCCCTGAACTCTATAACATAGTCAGGAACCTGACTTCCAATGCAAAACTTCCCATGCCAAAATTATATATAACTCCGGAAAATTCTCCCAATGCCTTTGCAACGGGCCGCAACCCAAAGCATTCAGCGGTATGCGTTACGCAGGGTATTTTGAATCTTCTGAATCGCGAAGAATTAAGGGGCGTTATAGCCCATGAATTATCGCATATAAAAAATAGAGACACATTGATAATGACTGTCGCGGCTACCATTGCAGGGGCGATTACTATGCTTGCATACTGGGCAAGATGGGCTGTGATATTAGGAGGAAGAGGAAGGAATAAAGACAGTAATATGATCGGACATATTTTTATGCTTATAGTCGCGCCTATTGCGGCAATGCTTATACAGCTTGCGATATCGCGTTCCAGGGAATACGCGGCTGATAAAAGGGCTGTGTATATCGCGAAAGACCATGCGGGTCTTGTGGGCGCGCTTTTGAAATTAGAAAAAGGAGCGCATAGTCATCCTATGCAGGCAACTCAGGCAACCGCGCATCTTTTTATAGTAAATCCATTGCGCGGTCAATCGCTGGCAAAACTTTTCAGCACGCATCCGCCAATACAAGAAAGAGTAAAAAGACTCCAGAATCTTACTTTGTAATCGCTAAGTATACATCTCGCCTAAGGCGGATGTATACTTATCCGCCTTAGGCGGATTGTGGGTAACTTTAATTTAGGAGGAGGGAAATATGCCAGATTTTACACAAAAATATGGGCAGGATATCAGAGAGATTAATGAAAAGGTCAAACAGGCTAGTCTTTTTGTTCAGCAGATCAATGCTGAACTTTCAAAGGTCATTGTGGGTCAAAAGGATGTAGTGGACAGACTCATGATAGCGCTTCTTGCGAATGGCCACATATTGATCGAAGGCGTGCCGGGCCTGGCAAAAACGCTTGCTGTAAAAACTCTTTCAAAATGTATCCAGACAAGATTTCAACGCCTTCAATTCACGCCTGACCTATTGCCGGCTGATTTAATCGGCACACTTGTTTATAATCCGAAAGACGGAAAATTTACTACCAAGAAAGGCCCTATATTTTCAAATCTGATCTTAGCTGATGAGATAAACAGGGCGCCCGCAAAGGTGCAGAGCGCGCTTTTAGAGGCAATGCAGGAACGCCAGATCACAATAGGAGAGAATACCTTTAAATTAGATGATCCATTTCTTGTCCTGGCCACTCAAAATCCAATAGAGCAGGAAGGCACATACCCGCTTCCGGAAGCGCAGGTCGACAGGTTTATGCTCAAGATAAAGATGGACTACCCTAATAAAAAAGAAGAAAAAGAAATCATGGAGCGTATGGCAGGACATCAGCCGTCCGATGTAAAATCAGTTGTTTCTCCGCAGGATATTATAAAGGCCAGAGAGATAGTCAGCCAGGTCTATATAGACGATAAGGTGAAGGATTACATAGTAGATCTTGTCTATGCCACAAGGAGACCTGAAGAATATAATCTGGACATAAAAAGCCTGATTTCATATGGCGCGTCTCCTCGAGCGTCTATATATTTAAATATAGCCAGCCGCGCGCATGCCTTTATCCGTGGCAGAGGTTATGTAACACCCGAAGATGTAAAGGAAATTGGCATGGATGTCCTGCGTCATCGCATTATAGTGACTTATGAAGCAGAAGCAGAAGAAATGACAAGCGAAGATATAGTAAAACGCGTGTTTGATGAGATAGAAGTACCATAATACGGGTAATGGGTAATGGGTAACGGGTAACGGAGATAAAATAATATTTTACTTTCGTATCCCGTTACCCGTATCCCGTATCCCGAAACACATGCTTCCCAAAGAAATCCTTAAAAAAATTCGGCAGATAGAGATTCGTACAGGCAGGCTAGTGAATGACGTATTTGCCGGTAAGTACGAGTCTGTCTTTAAGGGCCGCGGCATGGAATTCCACGAGGTGCGGGAATATGTGCCGGGTGACGACATCCGCTCTATTGACTGGAATGTGACGGCCCGCGCAGGCAATCCATACGTAAAAAAATTCGTGGAAGAAAGAGAGCTCACGGTTTTGCTCATGGCAGATCTGAGCTCATCAGGCCATTTTGGCACAAAAAACAAACTCAAAAAAGAGATAATGGCGGAGATAGGCGCGGTATTGGCATTCAGCGCTATAAAAAACAATGATAAGGTAGGACTTTTGCTTTTTACAGACCATGTAGAAAAATTTATTATGCCTAAAAAGGGAAGAGCTCATGTCCTAAGGGTTATACGAGAATTATTGTACTATAAGCCCAAAGGCAAAAAGACCAATATCAACACTGCTATTGAATATCTGGGAAAGGTTTTAAAAAAGAAGGCCGTAATATTTCTAATATCGGATTTTATAGATTCTAATTATGAAAAGCGCCTGAGGATCTTAAACAAGCGGCACGATATCGTAGCTATCCCGATCTCTGATCCGAGAGAAACAGTTCTTCCTGACGTGGGACTCATAGAATTCGAAGACGCGGAAACAGGCGAAATTCTTTTCATGGATACCGCAGACGCTTTGCTGAAAAAGGAATTCACAAAAAGAAAACACTCTTTTATAGAGGAACGCAACAGGATATTTAGATCCGTAGGAGTTGATTCCGTAGAGATATCTACAGACAAACCCTACATAAAACCCCTTATGCTTTTTTTCAAGAAACGCGCCAAAAGATTTAGATGAGGATTGGGAATGGATGATATAAGGCCTTTAAAAGGTCCGGTGGATATAGCAGGCGGATTGCAGATCTGGCCATTGATTATATTAATTGCGTTGATTATCGCGAGCGCGCTTATTTTTATTTACCTTAAGAAAAAAAGAAAAACAAAGGAAGAGGTCTTTGTGTCGCCCCGACCTCCTGAAGAAATTGCGATGGAAGCTCTAAGGGCTCTTCTGGAGATGAAATTGATCGAAAAGGGCCTGATAAAAGAATACTACATAAGACTTTCAGACATTATCAGGACTTACATAGAGGCAAGATTTAAGATATTCGCCTTGGATCGTACAACATGGGAACTCTATCAGGAAATGCGGATAAAAAAAATTGAAAGAAAAGAAACTGACAGGATAAGGGATTTTCTTGAGGACTGTGATATTGTAAAATTCGCAAAGTATATTCCATCGCGGAAAGAGATACAAGACGCATATCTCAAGGCAGAGGAGATCGTAAAGTGATATGAGATTTGCCAGCCCTTTATTTTTAATACTACTTGGCATTATTCCTCTAATGGTCTGGGATTATTTCAGGCGCGGCAAAGACCGTGAAGCGAGTCTTTTATATTCCGATCTTTCCATTATAAAAGATATGCGGCCTGGCCTTCGCGTCAGATACAGGCGCATGCCAATTATTTTGAAGATGGCTGCTATATTTATCTTTATCCTTGCCCTGGCAAGGCCTCAGGCAGGCCAGGTAGAAGAGGAGATTATTACAGAAGGCATTGATATTATACTTACTCTTGATACCTCCAGCAGTATGAAGGCAGAGGATTTTAAACCGCAAAATAGATTGGGCGCAGCCAAAGAGGTAATGGGCAAATTTATTAAATCAAGAAAGAATGACAGAATAGGCCTTGTGGTTTTTTCAGGAGTCAGTTTTACTCAATGCCCGCTTACTCTTGATTATGGGGTGCTTTTGGATCTATTGGACAAGATAGAGATAGGCATGATAGAAGACGGCACTGCCATAGGTACCGCGATCGCGAATTCTGTTAACAGGCTCAGGGATTCCCAGGCCAAAAGCAAGATCATTGTCCTGCTTACAGATGGCATCAATAATGCGGGAAAGATAGACCCTCAAACAGCGGCAAAAACAGCAAAGGCGCTCGGGGTAAAGATATATACTGTAGGCGCCGGCAAGCCCGGAGGGGCAATGTATCCTGTGGATCACCCTATATTTGGAAAAAGATACGTGCAGATGGATACAGAGATAGATGAAGCGCTTCTCAAAGAGATTGCCAAAGATACAGGCGCCATGTATTTCAGGGCAAAGGACGAAAAAGGCCTTGAGGAGATTTACGAGACTATAGGTAAGCTTGAGAAGACCGAGATAGAGACAAAAGAATACGCGAACTATACAGAACTTGCAGGCAGTTTTATCCTGCCGGGATTTATAATTTTCCTGGCAGGTATTACATTGGCAAATACTGTGTTTAGGAAGATACCTTAATATATGCACTGGGGCGCTCCGATATATCTTAATTTTCTTTTGTTGATTCCTGCGCTAGCGGTCTTTTTTATCCTTGTCTCAATAAGGAAAAAGAGGGCGCTTGAAGTATTCGGAGACAGGGATCTACTCCAGCGGCTTTCTGTTTCAAAGAGCGTAGCCAGGGAAAAGGCTTCCAGGATTTTAATTCTTATAGCAGCATGTTTTTTAATAATTGCTCTTGCGCGGCCACAAATAGGCACCCGCCTTACTATGTCCAAGCGTCAGGGCGTAGATGTCATGATAGCCATAGATGTATCTTCAAGTATGATGGCGCAGGATATAAAGCCGAATCGTTTGGAAAAGGCAAAGCTCGAAGTCGCCTCTTTAATAGATAAGTTAAAAGGCGACAGGGTGGGCATCCTCACATTTTCAGGAAAGAGTTTCATCCAGTGCCCGCTCACCCTTGACTATAATGCGGCAAAGATGTTTTTAGGGATTGTAGAGCCAGGCATGATACCCAGACCCGGAACTGCCATAGGCGATGCCATAGACAAGGCTGCTGAGGCATTTGTCAAGAAGCAGCGAAAGCACAAGGTACTGGTTTTGCTGACAGACGGAGAAGATCACGAGACCAATCCAATAAACTCAGCCAAAGAGGCAAAAAAACAAGGCATAGTCATATATACTATAGGCATAGGTACCAGTAAAGGAGAGCCTATACCTTTGATTGGGAAATCCGGAAATGTCACAGGATATAAGAAGGACAATGCCGGTGAAGTAATTATGACAAAGCTGGACCATGCAGCGCTTCAAAAGATAGCTCTTTTGACTGACGGGAAATACTATAATGCGAGCCCAGGGGAATTTGAGCTGGATAAGATTTACGGTGAGATTAGTAAGATGCAGAAAAAGGAACTTTCAAGCAGGCTTTTTACCCAGTACGAGGACAGGTTCCAGTATTTTTTGGGCATAGCGCTTCTTCTTTTGTGTATTGAATTTGCCATGGGAGACAGAAAAAGGTTATGAGGTCTATATTAATTATTTTAATATCTTTTTGCCTTGTAGGTTGGATATTTCAAAGCGATGCGGCAAGAAAAAACAAAGAGGCAAATAGATTATACAGCGAAGACAAGATTGACGATGCTTTATCAAAATGGCGGGATGCTCAAGTAGATAGTCCTGAAAAAAAAGAGCTGCATTATAATATAGGCGGCGCGCTACACGAGCAAAAAAACTATGAAGAGGCCTCCGGCGAATATGAAAAGGCATTGGATGCGAAAGATGATGAACTCAAAGCCAAGACGTATTATAATATTGGAAACACGTATTACAGAATGGGCAAGTTACCCGAAGCAATAGAAGGTTATGAAAAGTGCTTAGAAATAACGCCTGATGATGAAGATGCGAAGTATAATATAAAGTTTATCAAAGAAGAAATAGAAAAGCAGAAACAAGAACAGCAGAATCAGGGCGAGCAAAACGAAGAAAAACAAGAACAGCAGCAGGAAGACCAGCAAGACCAGCAAGAGCAAAGGTCACAACAGCAACAGGGTCAAGAGAAACAAGAGTCGCAAGCTGAAAGCCATAAGCCACAAGAAGAAGGTGAAGAAGAAGAGAAGCAAGCCTTGAAAGAAGAAGATAGCGAGCAACAGGAGAGCGACGAGCGGCAAGCGATGAGCGGTGAAAAAGAGATGTCAGAAGAAGATGCCATGCGACTGCTTGATGCATTAAAAGACGACGAAAAAGACCTGCAAAAGGAATTAAGGATCCAGCCAGCAGAAGGCAGGTATAGAGTAGACAAGGATTGGTAGTTCTTGACTACGCTTGAACAATATTGGACTCTGAGTGACGTCGGAGGGCTTCGAGTGAGCGAAGCAAGAGCTTACTAAATATTCTTCGAGCTTGTCGAGAAGAATGATATTATGAAAATTAAGAAATTTTTATTTATAATTTTATACTTGTCCGTAGTTAGTGTTTGTTACGCTCAGGATATCTCTATATCTGCCAATGTAGACAAGCAGGAGATAACTCTGGATGATCAGATCATTCTTAACATAGTTGTAAGCGGCAGTATTTCAAATATTCCACAACCAACAATTCCCAGCCTGGATGGGTTTACCGCGTATTCTTCAGGCAGGTCACAGAACGTCTCAATTATAAACGGTCAGATAACAAGTTCGGTTTCTTTCAATTATATGCTTGTTCCCAATGATGTCGGTAAATATGTCCTGGGCCCGTTCAGTATCGAGTATAAAAATAATACCTATTCAGCTGAAGCAATAGATGTAAAAGTATTGCCGCGCTCTGCCCAGCCAACAGCGCCGTCTTATTCCACCCCTGATTATAATGACGGGGAGCAGGGAGCGGCGAACGGGTCACGGGAAACGGGTCACGGGAAACGGGAACTATTCATCGAGACCTACGTTGATAAACTCAGGGCTTATGTTAATGAGCAGATAACTTTGACGTTTGCTTTTTATCAGGCAGTAAATCTATTCGAAAACCCCGCATATAATCCGGCTTCGACCATAGGTTTCTGGACAGAAGATATGCCGCCCCAGAAAAAATACTACAAAATAATAAACGGCACAAAATATCTTGTCACAGAGATAAAGACAGCGCTTTTTGCGACAAGTCCCGGAGAATTTACCATTGGTTCAGCGAAGCTAGAGGCAAGCGTAGAAGACCTGGAAAGATTTTCCTCTCGCAGCCCTTTTGATATATTTGACAGGGATCCATTCAGTATGTTCAGGAGAGGAAAGCCTGTCATACTTACTACAGATCCAATAAATGTAGAGATATTGTCTTTACCGGAAGAGGGCAAACCCCTGAACTTTAAAGGTGATGTAGGCACTTTTGATATCGACGCAACTATAGATAAATACACGGTTGAGGAAAACCAACCTGTAACGCTAAAAATTACAATAAAGGGAAAAGGGAATATAAAGACGATTTCCTCCCCTGTTATTCCGGAAAATCCGGATATAAAATTCTATGACTCAGGAAGCTCTGAAAATATATCCAAGGAAAACTATGTTGTCCAGGGAGAAAAGATATTCGAAAAGATGATCATACCGAAAAGTGAAGGCAAATTTACAATAGGGCCTGTAGAATATTCTTATTTTGATCCTTCCCTGAAGAAGTATATTGAAATAAAAATAGACCCGATGACGATAAGCGCGACAGTATCAGAAGAAGCGTTACCAGCGACAATGCCTTTTTCAATGTCAGGGCTATCTAAAGAAGAAGTAAAGCTCTTAAAGAAAGATATATGTTATATCAAGACCCACCCTGCTAATTTCAGAAAAAAAGCGTCTTTTCTCTATGAGAATAAAGTATTTTATTTATTAAATATTCTACCGCTAGCGTTTCTTATATTCCTTTATATATACGAGCTCCACAAGGAGAGATTGAGGACTGATATAGGATACGCGCGTTCGCGCAGGGCAAGAGGAGCTGCCTCAAAGAGGCTAAAGAAGGCGCAGCAGATTATGCTAAAAGATAGGGTGAAAGAGTTTTATGCCGAGATCTATAAAGCGGTAATAGAATATGTAGCGGATAAATTAAATATCCCGCACCCTTCCATTACAAAAGACCTTCTTGAAGAAAAATTAAAAGAAAAAGGATTCTCCGAGCAGCTTATAGAAGAACTAAAAGGCCTTTTCGATATTTGCGATATGGCCAGGTTTGCTTCAGTAAGCTTTACAAAACAGGACATGCATAAGTCGCTTGAAGAGGCAACTGATATAATTTCGGGACTCGAGAGAATAAGGCAATGACATGAAGAATATTATTTTATGTTTCGCGATAATTTTAATTTTTAGCAGCGTAGCGTTAGCCCAGTCGCCGGATGATGTCTATCGAAGGGCAAACTTGAGCTACGAGGATGAGGAGTATGAAGAAGCAGCGTCACTTTACGAGACGCTTATCCAGATGGATAAGGTTAACCCCGAGGTATTTTATAACCTCGCAAATAGTTTCTTTAAATTAAAGAAGATCGGCAAGGCCATTGTGAATTACGAACGCGCGTTAAGGCTTGCGCCGAGAGATAAGGATATACTGCTCAATCTTAAACTCGCGCGCTCAATGACGGTAGATAAAATAGAGACTCCGGAAAGAGGATTTTTGTTGAATTTTATTTTATTTCCGTACGATAGGTTAACTGTCAATGAACTGACGATTTTTGTCTCGGTCTTTTATCTCTTGATAATTTTGCTTTTAATCTTTTCGATATTTTTTATTGAAAAAAGAATTGCCATTTTTTATAATGTTGGTATAATTACATTTTTATTGATCATATTTTCGATCTTTCTAAGCTCAAAAATACGCAACGAGAATTTTGTAAAAGAGGCTGTAGTGGTTTCTGAAAAAGTCAATGTCAGAAGCGGGCCCAAGGATGATTATCTTTTACAATTTACTCTGCATGAAGGCACAAAGGTTAGGGTAGTAGAAGAAAGACAGCTCTGGTACGAGATCGATCTCTCAAAGGATCTTCGCGGGTGGCTCCCTAAAGATAGCGTCGAGAGGATCTAAGCTTTACGCTGTAGACCAAGTTTCCTCCTTCGTTAAAGCTGCGGAGAGACAAGTAAATCTAGTCTACTTTTTCTACTATTTCCGTCTAAACACAATATATAGTTGTTTCCCAGCCAGAAAATATCAATATATTGTATTTTTAACTTGACTTGAAATTTTTAAGTGCTATACTTTTTTAGTATTCTTAAAACAAAAAATTTTTAAGGAGGGTGAACATGCAAGTAGAAGTAAAAGGCTCAAAAAAATTGAATATCTCTGAAAATTGTCTAAAGGTACTCGAGAGAAGATATCTGAAAAAAGACAAAGAGGGAAAAATTATAGAGACCCCGGAAGAGATGTTCGCCAGGGTCAGCCGCCACATAGCATCAGCAGATAAACTTTACGGCGCGACAGATGCTGATGTAAAAAAGACAGAAGATAATTTTTATAATATGATGAGTAGTTTTGAATTTATGCCGAATAGCCCCACCCTAATGAACGCGGGAAAGGATCTTGCTCAGCTCTCAGCTTGCTTTGTTTTGCCCATAGAAGATTCCATGGAGTCTATATTTGAAGCAGTAAAGAATACTGCTTTGATTCATCGGTCCGGTGGTGGAACAGGATTTAGCTTTTCAAGGCTGCGTCCTAAAAATAGCGTTGTTCGCTCTACCGGAGGCGTCTCAAGCGGTCCTGTTTCTTTTATGAAGGTATTTAATGCTGCAACTCAAGCTGTGAAGCAGGGAGGGTGTGTAGAAGAAAATACAATTATAGCTACAGAGAAAGGTCTTCTGCCGATCAAAGAACTTGGCAGCGCATCACCTGGATATTATGATAACCTATATCTCAAAGTTTGTAGTGATGATGGTTTAAAGATGGCAGATCAGTTTTACAATAATGGTATTCAACCAGTGAAGACTATAATTACAAAGGAAGGTTATAAATTTACTGCAACCCTGAACCATAAGATCAGAGTTATTGACAGTGAAGGTAACTATGTATGGAGAGAATTAAAGGATGTAGAAGAGGGCGATTGGGTTGCTTTACAGATGGATACATTTACAGGGAAGAGACTTAAATTTGAGAAATTTATCAGAGATTTTCATTTTAATGCTAAAACGTGTAGTTTGCCTTCTGAGATGGATATGGGTTTAGCGGAATTGATTGGTTACTACATAGGAGATGGCTGTTTCCATAAAGGAAAACTAATGTTGGCAGTCCCTCATGATTGTTTAGAGCTTAAGGACTATTTTGACAATCTCGTTAATAGAATCTTTAATATTAACAGTCGAGTCGAACAAAAAATAGATGATAAAAGCATTAATTTGATCTACCACAGTCAGATGCTTGTTGAATGGCTGAAATCTATAGGTGTTAATAAATTAGATTCACTGCACGCATTTATACCGGAAGTGATTTTAAAAGGTAACAGAGAATGCGCTGAGGCTTTTGTGAAAGGTTTATTCGAGGCAGATGGGACGATTGATAAACAAGGTTATAGCATTACTTTGACTTCTATTTCTCAAAAATTAATAGATCAATTACAAGTTCTATTGCTAAGTTTAGGCATACCTTCGCGTGTCCGGATTAACGCAAATAGAGAATCTTCTCGTGGAAAAAATAAACTTTATATTTTAATGATTTCCACTCCAAAAGGATTGGAAACCTATAAAAAAAGAGTAGGTTTTTTAAGTAGAAAGAAGAAAGAAAGACTTAATCATATTATAAAAAGAGATGTTAGCTACAATGATATTATTCCAAATCAGTCAAAACAGTTTAGAGAATTTTATGAGAATCTGATATTAAAACCGAGAAATCAATTTTATAGGAAGGTTTACCATTATCTTGATGGTATAAGAGATGAAAGAAGTCTTACGCGTGCTAAGGCTGAAACTCTGGTGGAAGAATACGATTTTTTACAAGAGAGTTTTATTGAAGACATCCTTTCTAAAAATCAGTATTATGGCCGAGTAGAAAAGGTTAGCTTTTCGCATACACGCACCTTAGATTTAGTCGTACCTGATGGGCATACATACATTGCCAATGGTTTTGTCAGTCATAATACTCGTCGTGGCGCAAACATGGGAATGTTGCGTGTCGACCACTCTGATATCTTGGAATTTATTAAATGTAAAGAAGATGACAAAGAGATAACCAACTTCAATATTTCTATTTCAATTACGGAAGATTTTATGAATCGTGTTATAGAAGATAAAGAGTATGATTTGATAGATCCTCATACAAAAAAGACTACAGGAACCCTGAAAGCCAAAGAGGTTTTTGAACTTATTGTTGAAAAGGCATGGAAGAACGGAGAACCCGGAATTATTTTTATTGACAGGATGAATAAATTTAACCCTACACCAAAGCTAGGGCAGTATGAGTCGACTAACCCATGTGGGGAGCAAATTCTGCTACCTTTTGAAAGCTGTAACTTAGGTAGTATAAATCTCTCAAAAGTAGTAGTCGAGAAAAACGGAAACAGCCAAGTAGATTGGGAAAAATTAAAAACTTTGGTGCATCATGGTGTGCATTTTCTAGATAATGTAATCGACAAGAATAAGTTTCCTTTAAAGGAAATAGAAGAGATGACCAAGAGGAATAGAAAGATTGGTCTTGGAGTAATGGGTTTGGCAGATATGTTGATCAAGCTCGAGATACCTTATAATAGTGATAAGGCAATAGAGTTAGCGGAAAAGGTCATGAGTTTTATAAGCGAAACAGCCATAGATAAATCTCGAGACTCAGTACGAACAAGAGGTTCGTTCCCTTCATTTAATGACAGTGTGTTTGCAGAGAAGGGCGAAGAGAAAATGCGGAATGCTACCTTGACAACTATTGCGCCCACAGGCACCATTTCAATTATATCCAATGCCTCGAGCGGCATAGAGCCTCTGTTTGCGATCTCGTATTGCAGGAATGTCATGGATAACGACAAGCTGATCGAGGTAAATCCATTATTCGAAGAGATCGCGAAAAAAGAAGGGTTTTATTCCAGAAAGTTAATGGAAGAGATAGCTGATAAAGGTTCTGTGAGGGACATAAAAGAGGTGCCTGAAAAATACAGGAAGATATTTGTTACTTCGCACGATATCGCGCCTATCTGGCACATAAGGATGCAGGCGGCATTCCAGAGGCATACAGACAACGCGGTATCAAAGACAGTAAATTTTCACAATGAAGCTTCCAGGGATGATGTGAAAGAGGTTTACATGCTTGCGTATAAATTGGGTTGCAAGGGTGTAACTATTTACAGGGATAAAAGCAGGGAGGAACAGGTGTTGAATATAAGCTCAAAAAAGACAAAAACAGAACCAGCCAAAGATACTGCTACAAAAGAGAAACACGTTGCGCCGCGTCCAAGACCTGCAGTGACAACAGGTACAACTACAAAGGTCAATACAGGCTGTGGCAACCTTTATATTACTATAAACGTAGATGATAATGCCATGCCTTTTGAGGTATTTATCCAGATGGGAAAGGCAGGCGGCTGTGCCGCGAGTCAGCTTGAAGCAGTGGGAAGACTTGTGTCTCTGGCACTTCGTTCCGGTGTGGAAAATAAGAAGATCGTGTCCCAGCTAAGGGGTATACGCTGCCCGTCACCGTCATGGGAAAAAGGCGGGAGGATCTTCTCATGCGCTGATGCTATTGCCAGGGTACTGGAACTTAGGCTGGGCAATGGAAAGATGCATCACAAAGAAGAAGAACTGGAAAAACATTCTCCTCATACAATGATAGAAGATAAGCTGGGCAATGTCGTAGGCGTGTGCCCTGATTGCGGCGCCGCATTACGCCATGAAGAGGGCTGTGTAGTCTGCCGCTCATGTGGTTATTCAAAGTGTTAAATTAGAAATGTCATTCCCGCGAAAGCCAGCGGCCTTGCCGCTAGGCAGGCGGGAATCTAAAACCATGGATTTTCTCTAATATTGTTCGAGCGAAGCCAAAATATCCTTCTCGACGTTGCTCGAAGAATATTTTGGCGAAGTCGAGAACTATAATCTTATGTCAATTCAACCCGACAACTGGATCAAACGAATGGCTTTAGAATGCGACATGATAAAGCCATTCGAGCCTCAGCAGGTAAAAAATAAAAACATTTCCTACGGTCTTTCCAGCTTCGGCTATGACATAAGGATCGCTGACGAATTCAAGATTTTTAAGGGCAAAACCACGCTTGATCCAAAAAAAGTATCTCCTGACCTATTCGAAGATTTTAAAGGCCCTGTCTGTATTATCCCGCCAACTTCTTTTGTCTTAGCGCGTTCCCTTGAATATTTCAAAATCCCAAGAAACGTCCTTGTGCTCTCTACAGGCAAAAGCACCTATGCCAGGATCGGTGTAATAGTAAACATAACCCCATTAGAGCCGGAATGGGAAGGTTACATAACAATAGCAATAAGCAACACTTCCTCAAACCCCGCAAAACTTTACTCAAACGAAGGCATTGCCCAGGCAGTCTTCTTCGAGTCAGCCGAAACATGCCAAACCAGCTACGCAGACCGAAAAGGCAGCTACCAAGCCCAAAAAGAAATAACCCTGCCAAAGTAGTAGACCACTATTAGTACCCTATAGGGTATGATTACTATATTTTTATACCCTAACTGGTAGTATATTTTTTAAATAATACCTTATAGGGTATAAAATTAATAAAAAAATCTTGAAATTATACCCGATATGTGATATACTTAAATTGCCATGAAACAAGATAAGTTACAACAAAACATGATGAATATTTCTTTTCAAATAAAAACTTTGCGGAAGAAAAATGATTTAACACAGATCGAGTTTGCCAGACGGGCAGGAGTTGGTCTACGTTTTTTAAGAGAGCTTGAACGTGGTAAGACAACAGTAAGAATGGACAAGCTTATGCAAGTTTTGGATTTTCTGGGGTATCATCTGGAATTGAAAAGGTGATTTTCTATGGATGCATTAAGAAAAGCGCAGGTCTTTTATAAAAATGAATTAGCAGGGAGCATTACAGAAACTCAAAACGGCTATACCTTCCAATATGACCATGAATTTTTAAAGAAAAATATTCCGATTTCTATATCGTTACTTCCCAGAGAAGAGCCTTATCATTCAAACGAATTATTCCCTTTCTTTAAAGGGCTTCTTCCTGAAGGATGGTATTTGAGTATCGTGAGTGCGACGCAAAAGGTCGACAATAAAGATTATTTTGGTTTATTATTGGCAAGTGCAAGCAGTGATACCATCGGCGCGGTTACTGTAATAAAAGTGGAATAATAAAAATGAGTGAGCAATTTCTTAAAAAGATGTTTAATTCTACCAAATGGCCGGTCATAAATTTTGACTTAAGAGAGATATCCCAGGAGGCACAGAAGCTGAGCGGTAAACTTTCCATTTCCGGAGTTCAGCCTAAGCTGTCCGTTAAGTTGGATAAGAAACAAAATATGTTAATCTCTGTGGCTGAAGGCGGGGAATATATTTTAAAACCGCAAACCCCTACTTTTCCTGATATCCCGGAAAACGAACAATGTTGTATGGATATTGCCGAAGAATTAGATATAGATGTTCCGCTTCATTGTTTGATTCCTTTAAAAGATAAGAGTTTTGCTTATGTGGTCAAAAGATTTGACCGGGAAAAAAGTGTGAAAATTCACCAGGAAGATTTTACGCAAATTCTTGAACAAGTAGATAAATATAAGGGATCGGTAGAACAAATAGGCCGAAGACTGAAAGAAATATCTTCAGCGCCGGGTTATGATGTTCAATTATTTTTTGAACGGGTTGTTCTTAGCTTTATTCTTGGCAATGGCGATGCTCATTTAAAAAATTATTCCATTTCTTATAGAGATAAAGATGATATTCGTTTGACACCCGCTTATGATATTGTATGTTCAAAATTGGTTATTCTCGACGAAGAAGACTCAGCCATAACTATTAATGGGAAAAAGAATAGATTAGAGCGAGAGGATTTCGATGAATTGGCTGAATATTTAAATATCCCTATAAAAGTTCGGTACGAAAAATTTAGAAAGAAGTTTGACCTCATCAGAAAAATCATAAAGATTTCCAATATCGACAAGAAAAAACAACAGCAATTTCTTGAAATAATAAAAGAGAGAGTAAGCCGTTTAAGATTACCAGAATAAGACCAAACAGAAATAACCCTGCCGAAGTAAAATAATCCAGCATGGCTTGACAAATCACCTTTTTTAGTATAAACTAGATTAGTCTAAAATAGATTTTACTAATTATAAGGAGGGCATGGAAAATGAGATTTGTAAATAGAAAATCCGAACTTTCGTTTCTTAATAGGAAATGGGATGAAAAAAAATCCCAGCTAATAGTTCTTTATGGAAAACGGCGGGTAGGTAAGACAGAGCTAAGCATTCATTTTTCACAGCGTAAACCTCATATTTATTTTTTATGCGAGAGAATATCTTCGCATAAACAATTGCAGAAGTTTACCGCTATGGCAGGGGAATACTTTAAAGATGAGTTTTTGTCATCAGATGGATTTAAAGACTGGGATACAGCCTTCAAGTACATATCAAGCAAAGGCAGGGAAATGATAATTATAATCGATGAATTTCCGTATCTGGCAGAAACCGAAAGCTCAATCCCCTCTACGTTCCAAAAGGCATGGGATCTCTATTTAAAGGATTCCAAGATTTGTTTAATACTTTTAGGCTCAAGTATTTCAATGATGGAAAAAACAGTTCTTTTCTATAGGGCGCCTCTATACGGAAGAAGAACCGGACAATTGCTCATAAAACCTTTTAGTTTCATGGATACAATAGAGGTTTTTCCGGATAAAAGTTTTGAGGAGATTTTATCCATTTATAGTGTTGTCGGAGGGACCCCGCTTTATCTTAACAAGTTTTTTGGTAAAAAATGGATGGATGTAGTTAAGAATGAAATTCTTACAAAGGGACAGCCGCTTTATGAAGAGGTCGAGTTTTTGCTTAGGGAGGAATTAAGAGAACCAAGGAATTACTTTGTTATTTTAGAGGCAATATCATTAGGAAAGCATAAGCTATCCGAGATCATCAATGAGACAGGCTTTGATAAGGGCACGGTTTCTAGATATATTTCGATTTTAGATAGCCTTCAGATAACGAAAAAAGAAATACCTGTTACCGAAAAGATACCAGAGAAAAGCAGAAAAGGGATTTACAAAATAGATGATAATTTTTTCAATTTTTGGTTTAGGTTCGTATTCAGGAATCGATCGCTTCTTGAAGAGGGCAGGATATCCAGAGTCGTATCGGAGATAGAAGGCGCTGGATCTATACTTTTGGCACAAAACTATGAGAAGGCAGCAAAGGAGATACTGTCAAATTGCCTCGATAAAAGGAAGCCCTATTTACGTTTTGAGTCTTACGGACGATGGTGGGATAAAAATGGAGAGATAGATTTAGTGGCTATAAACAATAGTACAAACGAAATTCTTTTTGGCGAAGTTAAATGGTCTAATAGGCTGATCGGAATAAACATCTACGAAGAACTAAAAGAGAAGGCTCAAGAGGTAGAATGGGGCACAAAGAACAGAAAAGAATATTTTGCAATATTCAGCAAGTCCGGTTTTACAAAGGACCTGAAAGAAAAAGCAAAAGAAGAAGGCATATTTTTATTTCATAAGGATAAGTTGATTTAGCAGACCACAAAGGCAGCTACTAATCCCAAAAAGAAACAATCCTACCGAAATAGTTCTCGATTTACCCGCCTTCAGGTGGATTTGCTCGAACAATGTTCTTCGAGCGAGCGAAGCGAGTCGAGAAGATTTTCTTGACGTCAAGGGTATATTATGGTATACTTATACTATTGTTTATAAAAGAATTTTAGGAGGTATTTTATGATAAAGCTCAAAGGAATTTTTTTTCTTGTTATAGTAGGATTATATCTGTGTGTTAATATATCCGATGCATCTGCCCTAAGAATTCCATTGAAAGATGAAAAGTCTTTAGAAACAGTGTCCGGGGTAATGAAGGGTGAATTTACTAATAAATATGGAAAGCTATATGCAACTGATGGGAAGGCAAAAGAAGGAAATAAAAATGTCGAAGATCTATTAGATGAAGCAGATGATTTAGGAATAATATTCGTAGATGAACATGGAAAAACTCTTACTATCGAAAAAATCCGTGATAATCTTATGGTTAACAACGATGAGATAGAAGGTTATCGTGGTGTTCAAATCTTCAGACTTAACGGTAATGACGGAGAATTGAAAAGAAATGAAAAATTGTTGGTGTTTTTTAATCGTGGCGCGGGAATTTTTTGGAGGACTATTGACGGACTCTTTTCTATACGTGATAGAAATCATATTGAAAGGTTAGAAGCAGAGACAGCAGTGAAAAAAAATATAGTTATTCATGATGAAAAACATGGCGATGTAGCAATGCATCGCGTAAAGTATTCTACGGGAGAATGGGGATATGAAAGCGATGAGGTTGTTGATAAACATTGGTATAGCTCAGGTTACAAACTTACGATACCTGCAGATAAAGTGAGGTCAGGCGAGATCAGCACAACTGGTGCCAAAGGAATCAATACTAGCACTACCGGCGGCGGCAATTATGACATAGGCGATTCTCCTACTCAAGGCTTATCTAGAAAAGACAAAAGAGAAATCGCGAAAAGACAGGCAAAGATAAAAGAAAAAATAGAGAAAGAATTGTACAATATGGCCTATAAAAAGCCGACGGGAGCAAAATATGAAAAGATGAAAGAAATGGCATCTGAGATAGGTTATAAGGTTGAAACGAAGCACGAAGGAAACAGAGACTATGTATATGTATATACTGAAACTGGTCATACTATGGCAAGAGGCAGGGGTGCGCCTGCTAGTGATTCATATGTTGACCGTGATTATGGCGACGCAGACCTACTAGCAAGAGAAAAAGAAGTACTAAAAGCGGTAAATAGGGCTGATACGCTTCAAGAGGCTCAAGAAATAGCAACTAAAGCAGGTAAGCAGATTGAGCAGAGTGATAGTGGAACATGGTTATGCAGTAGCAGTGGTATACGCGAGGAGAGGCTAGCAAGAAAAGGCTGGGTTTCTAATTGTTTTAGTGACCTTACCTCTACAGAGCTTAGAGATGGAGAGCATTCTATAAAAGAGCTGGAAGAGTATACAAAGAAAAAACAGAGGCATCGTTCTTACTCGATGATCCATAAGGAGGTTGAGTCTCTTAGACGCTTAAAGCTACTAAAGAGAAAAAAGGTTGGCGGAATATATTATTATTTCCTAACCGATAGAGGTAAAAAATTATCCCAGCCCCAGATAAATGAATTAATCTCTATGTCTGAATTGCAAAAATATCAAATCCTCGAAACATCCACAGGGTTTAATATAGTTAATAATAAAATAGCCACCTTTTTATAATATATTTAGGGCATCCTCCCCTCCTTAATGATGCCCTACAGCTTTCTAATCGGGTATAACTTATGTTTTGTTTACAACAAACAAAAAATCGAATATCCACTAAACTCATCTCGCTTATACTGGCACAGGTGTTTTTATGCGCGGGCATAGTTTATCCTGACGCGGCTCACTTAAGGCCGATGCTGAAAAGTACTAGGAGTGCTGATTTAGAAATGATCGAAATGATGAAAAAAAAGTACAAGAAAAAAAATGAATCCGCTGAGAAAAAGATTTTACCAATAAAACCAGAATATGCATATGCGCCTGCTGATGCCGCGGCAAAACTAGAATTGCAACAAAAGAAAGATTCTTTAGACAGGACTTATGGCAAGTGGGATGAACAAATAGCTTTTAAAAAAATGGACGAGCTGCAGGAAGAAATACGCCAGAAATTTCAGGAAGTAGTATCTGATTCTGGTATTAGAATACATCGTGACGACATACTGGCTTTAATGCGCTACAGCGAATATTTTAGGATCTTGATAGAGATCATGGATAGGTTAGGTGATGATCGGATAGCAGAAAAAACCCACAACTCTATAAAACGCTATCGGAAATTGTCTTCTGATAGAAGGTCAGCAGCCAGAAAAACTTGGTACGAGAAATACGAAAACATGAAGGATGAACAAACAACTCTTTTCGATGAATTGAAAAATATAAAGACTACGGATTTATTTCTGCATTTTTCTATATGGGATCAGAAGATAACCAAAAATGTATTTGTGGATTTTTTATTAAAAGAAATTTTAAATCAAGATACAGCAACCTCGAAAAAGCTAGTAAACAATCTGAGAGATTTAGATAAAAATCGCATCGAATTGGTGCATTGGGATTTAATGAATCGTTTTCCCGGGAAACAAGGCCTTGTTCTATTTCATGGAACAGAAAGCTATAGAGAATCAGATCGTTTCCATGATGGGTCAGGTTATTTAACTATACCTGCTTTTTTTACGGATATTCCGGACTATACACAACATTTTGTGAATTCAGAATTGGGCGGAGCGATGGTCGTGGCCAGGATACCGTTTGAAAAGATATTATATGTCGCACTTCTTTTTACAAAAGACGAGAAAAGCCTTGAGGAGCCTGAAATATCAGTAATGCCCGGGCCATTGAGCGAGTTAAATACACAAATTTTTTATATATCAGCACCCGCATATGAAAAATTCAAATTCGAATATATGAAAAAAAGAGCCTCTTCTTACAGCCTGACGACAATAACCGATATACATGGGAAGTTTCAAGATGATATCGATAACCTCAGTTTTCAAAAAGGGCAGCTTGAATATCAAAGCCCTGTCATCCTAAAGTCGACTAACAAAAAAGTTAGAGAGTCATTATAGGCCAGGTTTAAACCTGGCCCACTTGCTTGACCCGCCAAAAAGCTTGGCGAGGTCTGCGTGAAGTCTGCCTTTTTGGCAGACTTCACTTGACATCAAAATGGTTTATGTTATACTTATAGTATAGTTTATAAAAGAATTAAAACTATTATTAGCATACAGATATAGAGAAAACTACGCCATGGGGTTCTATGAGTATGTCAAATTTGAAAAGAGTGTATAGACAGGTATGGTTTTGTCTGGCTTTTTATTTAGATTTTAAGAATATTTCGGGCATTGCCCCTTTTTTGAGCAAGGCCTCTCTCCCATGGCAGAGGACTACTCTGTTATAAATATGGGGCATGTCCGATAGCGAGGAGCGTATGATTAAAAAGATTATCTCACTCATTGTGGTGTATGTATTTCTTATAGCAGGGACAGGATATCCTGCTGTATTTAGCAATGGAAAATTAAGACCTGCTATGGAATTCGGAAGAAGCACTGATGATGGGCTTGAAACGATAACTAGAGAATTCGACAAATTATTGAAGCACTGGAAGAAGGTGGCGCGGCTATTAGAAGAATCCCCTTTTTCCAATGTAATGCCTATATATAAAAATCTCTATGAATTTAGCACAAGGCCATGGTTTAAGTATAGCACGAAGCTTAAAAAACTTTTTAACATGATAGACAAGGATCTTTGGAGGGAATATAAAGATAAACCGCATTTATTCATAGAAAAGGTCAGCATGGAAAAATGGAAATATATTACCAGAGATGATGATTTCATAAAACTCTATAAAGAAGCAGTAAAATCATACGCCTCATATACAGGTTCAGGCAAAATAGCGCAGGGCATAGACCCTGCGGCAGAGCTGTTTTTCAAGGCCGGCCAGAATAAGCACGAGCCCATGTGGTTAAAGTTACGGATTACGGCAAATGTCTTGTTGCGACATGGGTCAAGCCAGACTCCGGATGACATAAGAGAAGAAGTCGAGAACACGCTGAAGGCTCACAATCTTATACATAAAGACGCTGTTATTAAAACAGAGGAAGTGGAGTACTTTTTGGAACAGCTTGCCTCTGTCAGGCTGATCGGTAAGAGAGTTGAAAAGCTGACTGATTTAGATAGACAGATGGGACTATATAGCATAGAAACCAGAACAGCCTATATTGTTAATAACGAAAGCAGATTGGCTATTTGGGCAAATGACTGGGAGTATATAGGAAATGAGATAAAAGAAGTAATAGAAAATAAAGAGGAGCTTAAAGCCAGGCTTTTGGAATACGAAAGCATCTGTGAGCAGTTATGGCCCAATTATTTTGTTGAAGATTTCAATGCAGTGATGTTTGCGGCTGCCGGATTGGATCCGGATATGCAGAAGATTTTGCTTGAGAAGATATCTGATTTCGAGACAGACGACCCTGCTGATTTTTATAATCATCGTATATTTGATGATATAAGGCTTACGCTCCTGCCTTCATCAGGCATTAGTTCTGATTGGCTAAAGCATTACGCGTCTAATCTTATAGGAAAGACACTGGTTATTGTTAGTCCGGAGATCTCATATCATAAAGGCGGGCTTGCCCATGTGCTTAATGATGAGACTATAGCTATGCTGCGTTTTGCCAAGACGCATGGTTTAAGCGTTGTCTGGGTTGAACCATATTATAAGGATTCCGAAGGAGATAGAGAACGTGTAAAGGAATTTGAAGTCATGTATAAAGGCATCCCAATCGCAACAGAGATATATAAATGCAATAAGGTATTTAATATCCCTAATGAAGAAGGAGAAATAGAGACTTTTGAAATACCTACTTATCAGATCCGGGACAAAGGCCACAAACTTATACACACGATATATAAGTATAAAGAGCCAGGCAAGGACGGACCTGACAGGCCTGTTACGCTTTTTGAATTCTCCAATTTTTTTCCGCAGTCCGTAGTCGAAGCGCTTAATCTTATGCTTAATGAGGGCAATGGAGACTGGAAGAATCCTGTTATTTTGCCTCAAGATGGACAATGTCTATCTTTTTCGTTCTGGAGACGCTGGATGTATGCTTTTAATAAAAGCACATATAAATTATTGAAAAGTGTGCCTGTTATAGGAAGGACACACACTTATAAAAATAGAGGCAGGATTTGGTTTGATAGTCTGGAAGATGCGCATAAGTTTTTGGATAAACAGCTCCATGGTTTATCCAGGGCATATCATCATTATTGGATAGGAAAGGATGTCAATGGACAAGGCCAACCAAAGTATGTAGTTGATTTGAGCAGTTCGGGTTTGCGGACCAGCGAAGCTGTGACTGGTGTGGCGCGAATACATGTTTTTGAGATGAATCCTCTTGATCCGCGGAATATTGAAAAAAGCGTGACAAATGGTGATGAGCTTGGCCGTACTGCTGAACTGTTTAATAAAACAGCAAGAGCGCTATACAAAGATTTAATATCAAAGACCATTGATTACCTGGCTCCCGATAGAATAAAGAGGATCAAAAAAGAGAGAAAAAGATCTCTTGTAAGGATACTCGAAAAGAAAACAGAAGGTGTTCATGGATATATGAAAATTAATACCGACGAGATCACTCTTACTGCCGCATTAAGAGGGGTTCCTGAAAAGCTTCCTATGGGGCCTGAGATTTCAGACAAGTACAATATGGACATAAAGATGGCACCTGCATGGACGCCCGGAAATATAAGAGAATGGGTAAAGCAAGGTGTTCAGATCGTTATTTTTGGGAACAGGCAGGAGTATGGGGACAGTGAACATATTTGTGATGAATTAAAGGCATTGGCTGAAGAGATCAAGCTTGATAAAGAAACGAACAAAGAAAATTCTAGTTACGCAAAAGGTACGTTTATATTTGTAGACAAATTTACACCAGGAGAAAAGCGCGCCTTGCTTTCAGCTGCGGATATACAGATGCTTATTTCGGCAAGAGAGAAGACCAAAGGCACTGAGGCAGCTGGGTTGAGCGAGACAAATTCAGCAGGTAATTATTCGATAACCATAGGTCCTGTGTGGATAGAGGGCATTTTAAATAGCGCTCCATTGATTAATTTTGATAAGCCTGGAATGGGAGGCACTGTAACACCCTATGCTGATACAGAAGGGGCGTATTTTAATACAGTTATGCGGCTTGTTAAGCAATATAAGGAAAATTATGAAGATTTTGCTAAAAATCAGCAGGCTGCAAGAGTTTTAAATCAGACTATGAAGATAGCCAGGACAGGCGCGGCATATTTGAGGTTTTATAATGATGTAGTAATGGATAAAGAGACTTTTGATATTGAGTTAGAATATCGTAATCCTGTCTTGACCAAAGCAGGGGTGGAGTTAAATGGTATATATGTTGGAAAGTTAAGCCCTGAGCTTGATGAGGATAATATTAGCAAAGGCATAGTTACTGTAGAAGCTGAATTGTTTCTCTCTCCCGGGGTCCAGCCTCCGGAAGTAGCGGTTAATACCAACGTAGACGCAGATCCAAAAAAAGATAATTGGGAAGAACATGTTCTTAAACTTGACAGCTTTGATGGTCATAGAGCTGTATACAGTCTTGAAATAAAGGCTCATCCTGACAGGAAGAATGCTGCATTAACATGGAGGCTTGGCCCTGGCGGGTGGCTCGCGGATGTATATTCTGATGCTAAAATAATTATAGAACAGAGTATTAGTACCACGGCCCAAACTATTAAAGAAATAAATATTGATTTGTAATTCACATTATTTATGGGAACTAAAATATGCTTAACAAGATAATTTCGCTTATTATATTGCAGGTATTTTTGGTTACGACCTTGGGGAGTACTGCGCCTTTGCAGGAGACGACTCTCAGGCCTATGATGGCATTCAGTGGCAACTACGCAGAGCTTTTGATCGAAGGAGCAGAGAAATTTTATAGGGCAGGGGAATACGAAAAGGCATTTGAGGGACTTATAAATGCTTTGGAAAATATGGATAAGGCAGATGCTGAGAAAGTATCTAAGAGTGTGACAACTATTCTTAAAGAATCAAGCAAGCTTATTAATGACATGGTCGACTATCTTGGTGAGTTGTTGGATTCTGATGATTTACAACCTATTAGAGATATGCAGGATCAGGCCCAAGTGATTTCCATGACATTGACCACAGCCTCTAATAGAAATTTTGACACGAAAATTATCATTGGTTTGCTTAAAAATATGGTTATGTTTTCGGATTTTGTTAAAAATGAAATAAATAATATTGAGATCAATCTTGGCGAAGATAAAGATACCGAAACAGAAAAAGCAAAACAAACTAAGGGTTATGTCTTTGTATGTTCTTTAAAAATAATAAAGACAGGATTTGAGATTTTTGAAGCAAGAAAAAGTACAGAAAATACGATATCTGAAACAGATCTTTTGGATTTGTCTGAGAAGTTTTATAGGGAACGCTCGCATATGGAAGCTTTCAATGTTTTAAGTGAAATATCATCTGGCCTTACATCCAGGGCGGATGTAAATTATAAGTGCAGAGAAATAGGTCAAAAGCTCCACGATATTAACAATGCCCTGACTACTGTGTTTGGTGGGTGGTATTTATTGGGAATAGATTCTCTGGAGGTGGACGAAGAAGATAGGGATATACTTAATTATATGGATATTCAAAATAGGAAGCTTACAAAATTACGCGAATCAATTTTACAGATATTGAGGCTTAAAGAAATGCCGTTTAAGATTAAAAAATATTTTTTATACGATGCTATCATGTTGTTAGGAGAGCATGTGGTCCTTTGTAATTATATCATAAACAATTTCCCTATTTCTTTTACCAAGGAAGACGACATCTACAATTTTGAATCTTTTATTTTAAATGGTTTAAAAAAGACAATTTCTATAGCGGTGTCTGATCTTGTCGAAGAAGAACAAGCCATGGTTGATGTATATCAGGTGCTAATTGAAATTCAACAGTTCTTCCAATTGGAATACGATGAGTTTACGATTGAGGTTGATGAAAGTTTGGCATTTTTTCCAAAAGTTTATTCTAGAAAAACAGAAATTGAAAGAGTTTTTCGTAATCTAATTTTCAATGCTCCTATTCATGGAGGAGTTGATTTTTCTAAGGTTAAAATTTCGGGAGAACCAACCGAAGAAAATATTAAAATCACAATAGAAGATAATGGCGTGGGTATTGATTCTGAACGGGGAAATATTTACGATTATGCTAATACTGATGGAGAAGGGTCAGGTATGGGCCTTTCTAGCGTAAAAGGGCTCTTAAGAAAATATAACGCTACAATAAGACAAGGAAAGAGTTCAGAATTAAAAGGTGCAAAGTTTACAGTTACCTTTCCTGTGAATGGAGCTAGTTTGCAGAATAAAGTATCAAAGTCGGCAGTATTAAATGAGTGCATATAAAGTTTTTCTAATATATGTTTTATGCAAAAAAGATTTATTAAGCTCATATCATTTGTTACGATAGTGTTTTTATATATTACTGCAGCATATCCTGCCGAGACTGAAAAATTTCCAAATATACATAAGTTAAGGCCAGCGATAGGTGGATATGAAGACATAGAGAGTCTTTATTATTCTAGTTTCAGGAAAGATCTTATCAATGGTAAGACTTTTCGCATATTTGAAGTATTTGAGACAAAATCAGGCAACCTTACCAAAGATACAGCAGTAAAATTAATTGATACGGCGCATAAATTATATCTTTCGCGTAGAAAGGATTTAAGAGGAAAAACAGAATTTAAGGACCTATTGGAAAAAATGGAATATATATTGCATAGCTTTATATATGGGGCCATTGCTTATGAGTTAAATCAGCGCCCTGAAGGAAATAAGGCGCTAAAAGAGATCTTTTTTTTAACTGAAAAAAGGTTAGCAGAGCCTATAATAAAAGAATATTTTGATGAATTAGATAGCATCCCGAACGAAAAAGACAAGCCTGAAAAAATAATAGAGTATCTTATTGGTAATGACGAGTATAGCATTAAAGGGTTTTTTGAAATAGCGCTCTTAAATGCAGAATTTGTTTCTAAGAATGCTATTGCAAATCTAGAGAGCATGCTGGGCAATGACAAGAAGAACGCAATTAATAAGACGGTGAATTCTATCATTGAATCGGTAGAAGAGATTCAAGGTTTAGAAAAACTAGAGAGAGACTCTAAAATAACTATTCAAGACGACTTAAAGAATTTTGTGGATGACGCTATATTAAATTTTAAGCAACTCAATCATGAAGAAGTATCTAAAGCTATTCTCAATATAGACAATAAACTTGCCAGTCGTGACTTAACAGGAGACTTTCGATATTCAGATCTATATGATGAAAAGAACACATCTCTTTCATTTTTCAGATTATTGCCTGCGTTGGCGGCAGAGGCATATATAATAGATTCAACTGATAATGAATATATAGAGTTCTTATCTGTCTTAGAAAATTCAGGCATGAAAGAACGCTACAGGAACAAGGCATTGGAAGCCCTATTGGCTTTTCAGGCATTAAAGTTAAAACAGAACAATAAACCATGCGCAGCTGTTAGGATCAGGCTTGGGTTGGGAGAGTTATGGAGCTATCTTAACAACGGCTATGTTTATAATATCAGGCATATACCCCCTTTGCCACCCATAGTCGAGAAATTAGATAAGTTTATAGAGAGACTTTCTGTTTTAAGAGAACTGAAAGAAATACGTGGAATACCTAATGGTGTTAAAAGCAAAAAACTCATATCAGGTTACGCGCGCAAGTTAAAAAACCTGGGCATAAATATAACAGAAATTTTATACAAGAACGAGAAACAGCTTATAAGTGAGAAAAGCAGGATATTGAAACAAGTCAATTTAATAAAATTGGAAATGATAAGTAATTTCCTGCAGGATAAGTACGTAGAGACTTTGCAGTCTATGAAAGAAATGACAGAGCTTGTTAAAGCAGACATAAAAGCTGCTATGTACGTAGCTACCCCTTCAGATATTAAAAAATTATTACCGGTCTTATTGGCCCAAAGCATTATAGTAAATTCAACAGTAAAGGAGTACCGGGATTTTGTAGATACTTTGAATGTTTTTGGATATTCTAAGAATGAGGCTATGGGGGAGTTGAGAAAATTAGTGGTTACCCAGGCATTGAAGAGCAATAATCTTCTTACTGATCCTGCCGCCGAGTTTTTAAGAATTCCAGCAATAATGTTACGTGACCTTTTAGAGGACGAATATATCTCTATAATCTCCAATATACCTATTTCACTGGATGCTCCAAGAATAGACTTTGAACAATTAAAGGCGCACAAGATAATAAGAAACAGTAAAAACTCTACTGCATATTTCCTTTGATTTTTCAGAGGGATTAGGGTATATTGGGTCTGAGACAGGAGAGAGAAGCGTGTTTTACGAAGAGGTTTTTAGAGAGTTGAATAGAAATAGGGTGAGGTATGTTGTGGCCGGAGGTGTTGCTGTAAATCTTCATGGCGTGCCTCGGGTTACAGGGGATTTGGATCTGCTGATACATCTGGACGAGAAGAATGTTTCTAAATTTTCCAAAACAATGAAAACGTTAGGATATAAACCTAAGGCTCCAGTCAGTATAGAAGATTTTGGTATAATAGAAAATAGGAAAAAATGGATTGAAGAGAAAGACATGAAGGTGTTTTCTTTGTGTAATATAAAGATGCCCTATATCATAATAGATATTTTTGTTGAAAACCCTATAGAGTTTAAGAAATTATATGATAATAGGATTAATATTTCTGTGGGTGAATTTAAGATTCCTATTGTTTCAATTGAGCATCTTATTAAGTTAAAAAAGATAGCCGGGCGTAAGCAGGATCTTTCAGATATTGTGTCTTTGAGAAGATTGAAGGAGCTGAGAAAGAGATGAGCGGTACAAGAAAAGGATTTAGTTATTATCTGGAAGATGATAAGATTATAGAATACCTGAAATTGCCACCGCGTGTTCGTTTAGAATGGTTAGAAGAAATATTTGAATTTAACCGTAAGGCACTAAAGGGAAAAAGAAAGAAAATCTGGCAGGCATTAAGGATGGGAGAGGTATGATGGAAAATATAAAATTAGTTCTGTTGCGTCACGGAGAAAGCACTTGGAATAAGGAAAATAAATTTACCGGGTGGACTGATGTGGATCTGTCAGAG
This sequence comes from Candidatus Omnitrophota bacterium, assembly GCA_042571405.1. GTDB lineage: Bacteria > Omnitrophota > Gorgyraeia > Gorgyraeales > Gorgyraeaceae > Gorgyraea. The sequence continues at coordinate 60,978 of JBHPHU010000003.1, forward strand.
AAAGGTATTGAGGAGGCCAAGGAGTCTGGCCGGGTTTTGAAAAAAGAAGGCTATGTGTTTGATGTCGCGTTTACGTCTGTGCTTAAAAGGGCCATAAGGACTTTGTGGTTTGCGTTGGATGAGATGGATCTTATGTGGATCCCTGTTTATCGTTCGTGGCGGCTTAATGAGAGGCATTATGGCGCGCTTCAAGGACTGAATAAATCAGAGACAGCCAAGAAATTCGGAGACGATCAGGTGCTTATCTGGCGTAGAAGTTATGACATTCCTCCTGATGCATTGAAAAAAGATGATCCCAGGTATCCTGGTAATGAGCCTAGATATAAAGATCTGGATATAAAAGATGTTCCTTTAACAGAGTGTTTAAAAGATACAGTAGAGAGATTTCTGCCGTATTGGAACGAGACTATCGCGCCCACCATAAAGTCCGGCAAAAAGGTCCTTGTGGCTGCTCATGGAAATAGCTTGAGGGCATTGGTAAAACATTTAGACAAGGTATCAGATAAGGATATAGTGAGTTTAAATATCCCTACAGGCATACCTTTAGTATATGAACTCAATCCGGACTTGACCCCCATAAAACATTATTATCTCGGAGACCCTGATAAGATAAAAAAGGCCATGTCATCCGTGGCTAACCAGGGCAAATCCAAGTGAAATAAGCACAAAGAGCCACAAGTCGTAAGCCACAAGCAACCTTGTGACTTGTGCACTTGTGGCTTGTGCACTTTTATGCACTTTTATGCCCAGTGCACTTTTATGCCCTTGACGGTTTGAGAATCATAGGGTATACTTCTTCGTCTAGAGAAAGGGGGTAGTTTATGGATTGGAATTCTGTGGTAATGGAGCCAGTAAAAGAAATGCTGGCGAGGGTGGCTGGATTTTTGCCTACGTTTGTAGGTGTCCTTGTAATATTGATAGCTGGATGGATCATAGCCGGGGCATTAAAGAACGTAGTAATAAAGGTATTAAAGTTGATCCAGCTTGATACTGCAAGTGAAAAATCAGGGCTTGGCGATATTCTTCGCCGCGGCGGCATAAGGCAGACAGTTTCGGAACTCATCGGCGCACTTATCTATTGGCTTATAATGTTAATGGTATTTATGACTGCTTTGAATGCCCTTGGTATGACAGTAGCAGCGGCATTGCTGGACAAGGTAATTCTTTATATACCTAACGTTATAGCAGCGATGTTTATTTTGTCTCTTGGTATATTTTTCTCCAGCATGATCGGTACTATAGTGCGTACCGCTTCTAGTAACGCTGGTATTACACAGGCAAAATTTCTTGGTCAGCTCACGCAGACAGTGATTATGATATTTGCTGCCATAATAACACTTGAGCAGTTAAATATCGCTTCCAGCGTGTTGAATCTCACTATCAATATCATTCTTGCTTCACTGGGCTTGGCTCTGGCTATAGCAGTAGGCCTGGGTTCAAAAGATATTGCTGGTAAGATGATGCAGGAACTTGTAAATAAGATGAAAGGCAAATAACGCAGATTCTCGCCCCGTACTAAAATTATTAATTTGTTAAATTTTGGTACGGGGCTCGCGACTCTAACGTGAATTGATTGGATGCCCTGTCCGCCTTAGGCGGACAGGGCTTTTTGTTGACACGATAATAAGACTTCTATACAATAAAACGTAATGAGAGAAGATAAAGGCATTGCTTTAATCCTGGTTGTAAGTGTTTTGGCTGTGGCTGGCATAATGGCAGTGTCTTTTGCCTTTACCATGCGGCTGGAACTAAAGTCCGCGAATAATTATTTCGAGGCCACAAGGGCGTCTTATCTGGCAGAGGCAGGTATCAGTTATGCGCAGTCGATCCTAAAAGAAGACGAGAGAGGAATCGATAGCTTTGAAGATAAATGGCATACTATTTTTTCAGGAGCGGATGTTGATAATGACGGAGATGAAGAGCTGGATTCAAAATGGATATATGTCTACAATGACCTGGATGAGCCGGTAGGCCGTTACGCGGTTTTGGTAAGGGACCAGACAAGTCTTTTAAACATAAATATTGCTACAAAACATAATATCTCTCCGCTGAAGACCACGGAAGGATGGACGCCGTACGAACTGGACCTGCAGAAATTCCTTGCCTCTTTTGAGATGGATGATTCTCAAAAAGCCTACGAGGAGATACTAGACTTTAGATATGGTTTTGATGGTGAGCCAGGCGCCTCAGGCGTAGACGATAATCAAAACCAGAGGGTTCTTTCCTCAGACGGCATAGACAATAATGCCGACGGCATTATTGATGAGGCAGGCGAGGGCATTGACGAGCCAATGGAATTTACAGCGGATGTTCCTTTTGGTGACGATAGCGCATTCCAGACGCCGTTCGAGCTAGCTAAGATAAGTTCTGTTCCAAAGGATGTCTTCAAAAAGATATACGCCTATATAACTTCATATTCTGTTGACAAAAATCTTGATGTGGAAGGCCGCATAAGAGAGAATATAAATTTTATGGATGCCGCGACACTGGCAATACTTCTGGAGGATGCAGGCGTAAGTGATCCATTCCAGAAGGCAGTCAATATAATGGACGCGTGCGACGAGGATTTTAGCCAGAGTATTATAACAAAGCTATACAACAGGATAGCAGCTGTTAATAGAGGCCCGGTGGGTGACTGGACCTGGAAGAGCGGGCATTATGAGAGTGATATAAGTAATGGAAAGTCACTTACTATCTCATGGATTAATGTGCCGGAGGGAGAATATTACATAGGTGTCTTTGGCGTGGAGGATGAATTAGTAGGGGACGTTACGATTAATAATATGACCCAAGCTTCAGTAAAACATGGAGAGATCTTGAGGTTCGGCGCTATTGCGTTTGAGAACAAGACATTGAACTTGAAGGTTACAGGCGCGCAGGGGGACAAGACATGTTATTTTTCGCACATAGAATTATATCCAAGGCTTGGCCAGGAAGATTTTAGTTCTGTTGAGATAAGGGGCGTGGAAGGCATAAGGATAAATGAGATAATGGTAAAGCCGATTCTGACCAGGGCTGTTTTTGAAGGACAGGATCCTGGCGGTGACTGGTCGTGGCAGGGCAGCTCTTGCTATAATGATTACCCTAATGGCGGCAAGTCAGGCGAAGGGTCTTGGAAGTGGGAAGATATTCCCGACGGAGATTATTACGTCCGCCTGTTTGCGGACGGGTCAGGCCAGTATGTAGGGGATGTAGAGATAAACGGCGCGCATTCAAGGGATATGGTAGACGGAAATCTGTTTGGCGGAGGAAAAACAGTAACTGTTTCAGGTAAGAAGCTTATCGTCAGGATACAGAATAATCGTCCCTCTGGTTCAACATCTTTTAGGTCAATCGAATTGAGTCAGGAGCCGGATGGAGAATATATAGAGTTAGTAAATCTTACTCCCAGAGAGGTAAATCTGGGCGGATGGAGTGTTGAGGGTCCCAGCAAAGAAAGCTGGCCTGCTGCTATTCCTCTTGGGACTGTTATTGGGCCTGATGAGCATCTTGCGCTTTGCGTTGACAAAGATGATTCACAGGCAGGTATCAATAATAATGATATATCGTTCATATCTATATGGGGACAAGAGAGATCACAGGAGCTTCATTTTTTAAAGGCAGTAACGCCTGAGTCAGATCTGCTTTCCAATGAGAGTGAGCCAGGAGGAAATATCATTACCCTCAAAGACTCTATGGGGCATATTGTTGATCAAGTAGAGTATTTTGTAAACGGTATCAGTGAGATGAAAAGCCTGGAGCGTTCAGACCCGAGCTATGTCTTGGATTCAAATTCTAACGGAGTGCCGGATAACTGGTATTTGTCCGGGGCAGAAAATGGCGCAACACCAGGCCTGCCCAATAATAATGATGGCATGAAAGAGGAGATAGTAGAGGGAGACGTGGTAGTAGATACCATAGAACATGATATTACGGAAGTAGAAGTGAAAAATAAAAATTTTTCTTCGGTTGGCGAGCTTGCGTTTACGTCTCTGGGCAGCGAGGAATGGAAGAGTATAGCGTTCGAGGATGTTTCTAAAGTAGCTGACAGGTTAACCGTGTTTGGTATAAGACTGGAGGCAGAAGGCCATATTGTCTCTGGTGAAGATGGCGGATGGGGTATTGTGCAGAGAGCGTCTCCTTTTACAGATCATTTTGAAAGCGGCGGCCTGGATGAGATCGGCACGTGGCGCTGGGAAGAAAAAGACGGGATCAAGGACGGTTATTATACATTAAGGATATTTGGTCAGGAGGAAGAGGAAATAGCAGTGTCTTTGCGCCTGGCAGATGACACATGGACGAGCTTTACGCCGCCTCTTAGTCCGGGCCCTGACGGAAGCATACTTTTTGGAAGCATAGAGGTCGGAACAGAGAGCGATATATCAGCTCCTAAGGGTATACTGGAACTAAAGGTAAAGAATGTTTCCAAGACCGCTGCCGCGCATTTTGATTTTATAAGATTAGACCCTGTGAATTCTATTGATGGAAAGATAAATATAAATACCGCGTCGAAAAAAGTGCTCAGCGTATTGCCTGGTATGGATGAGAGCGCAGCGGATAAGATTATATCTAACAGGGTGTACGGGAATAGGAATGGTTTGCGGCTGGGTATAGGCGATCTGATCTCAGGTGACGCGCTTGGCTCTGAAGACGCGGAGAAAAGAGAAAAATTCAAGCAGATCTCAAACCTTGTGACAGTACACTCTGACATCTACAGGATCATAGTGACCGGCCAGACATTGGATAATGGCAAGGTACTGGCAGAGAAGAAGATATGGGCAGTGTTTGAGAGGTAACCCCAGGTCTTTGATGGTAATCAATGTTTACCTTGACATTGCCTTATTTATATAGTATACTTGTTGTAGATTATAAAAGTATTTTTTAAGTGAATTCTTGTAAATAGGAGATAGATATGAGCGTAAAGAAAGCCATAAGCATAAGTGTGTGTATTTTCTTGTTTGCATCAATACAGGGTAAGGCCCTTGCTTCCTCTCATACGCATACTAAAAACAGCAATTCCACCTTACGCCCTCAGTTGGCTTTTAAGGCTGAAAATGACCCAAGAAACAGAACTTTAGAACAAGATCTCGTTGAGCTTATAGCAGGCTTTGATCTGAAGGATGGCTTCACTAAGGGTGCGAATTTTGTCTTACTAAAATATAGCCACTATGCTGCAATATCATATAAGGTTACGAAAAATACTGTTTATCTTTTTTTTATATATAAAGATCTTTCTGAGCAAACCATTTTAAAACTAGATAAAAAATATATAAATAAATCGCAAGCATATTCTGAAGTCAAATTTATACAGACCAAAGAATACGCTGAAGTGCCTGGAGCGAGCAGGTCTATAATTATGCCTAGGACATTTATTGTTGATGGTGAATTCGATGAATCACCCACAGGGAAGACAATCAATATGATTCTTGATCCTCTAGAATTATGGAAGTATCTTTCCTCACCCAATTTTGTAGAAAGCATAAATCTTAGTGCCGAAAATAGAATATATCTTCTAGTAGGTAATACCTATCATAGTGTAGACATGGCTACACTTAAAGCCTTGGAAAAATTAGAAGTTATTAACATAATTTATGCCGGGGATAAAGGAGAAAAAATTGTAGGATTTGTCATGTCTCTTCAGAGTACAGATGTTCAGGATTATGTGGTGGATAGCATTATAGAAGCGTTAAAAGCTGAGAACCGATACTTAGCTACAGATGACTTAGGCGAAGATAGTATTATTCAGCTAAAAAAAATAATAAAATATACTTTAAATTTAGACGCAGGTTCCGAGGCTAATTTGGAACTTGGCATAAGTGATGAAATCTATAGCCAGACATATTACCCTTCTTTGAATAGCTGGCTCATTCTTCGTGGTCTTGGTGCCTCGCTAACTAAGGAAGCACAGATCCCTGAGACACTCTCAGATCTTTAAAATACAATTGGCAATAGACCAATAAAAATTTACTTGATTGTTTTAAAGAGGCCTAGTATACTGAAAATATGCTGAGGCCTTTTTTTAGTAAATTAATTTTTACAAAGACCGCTTTAATTTCTGCAGTGGTCTTTTTTGTTTTTACAGGAATTTGCGCTGCGAGTCTTTCTAGTAGCGAGAGTTATAAATTACATACTGCTATGGCAAATGGCGGCGGAGCAGCTGGTTCGTCAACAGCTTACAATGCAGAGAATAGCGTTGGCTCGCCAATGGGTACAGCTGTTGCTACCGGTACTAGCTATAAGATATATTCAGGACTCCTTGCCACAACAAATGCCTTACCCGGCGTTACTATTTCATCTTACAATGATGGCCTGTTGATAAATGATGATACACCTTCTCTGGAATGGACTTACGAGGATAAAGATACGGATCCTCAGCGTTATTACCAGGTGCAGGTCTCACAGGATAATTTTGTTACGCTTGCAGTAGATTCAGGGCTCGTTACATCAAGTGATACCAGTTTTACAACTCCTGTGCTTTCAACTGATGAAGCCGGTGTTAGCTACCGCTGGCGCGTAAGGGTGAGCGATGGGTTTGATTATTCAGGATGGCAGAATGCTACAGCTGGCTTTAGGCTTACTACCGCGGCAATGGACGTGCCTATAATATGGGCAAGGGTATCTGCGGGCGGAAGTGAGATTCCTGCTAAGTTATGGCAGGATTGCGGTACTCCTTATATGTATTGGGAGTATCCTGTTACAGGTCTGGATATCGCGGGTTATAGTTATGCATGGGGGAGCATGCCGGATGATCAGATTGACACAACAGACTTTTCTTATCAGACAGACCAGGACCTACTCTCTGACGGGGTAAGGGTATTTAATCTTACAGCGCAGAATACAGGAGGCAGTTGGAGCGATATGGCTTCTTTTGAGATATGGATAGATAGAGGAGATCCTACAGTTGGACAATACTCCCCTACCAATGGCACTACCATCTCTACGGACGTGCCTACGATTTCAATAAGCGCTTCAGATGAATATAGCGGTATAAATCCATCTGCTATAGACATGACAATAAACAAGTCAAGCGTTAACGCGACCTATGACGAGGGCGCGCAATCAATCGTGTATATCCCTTCTGTTCCTTTAAGTGATGGCGACAATACTATATCACTTGAGGTAAGTGACTTTGTCGGGAATACAAGCACGCCTTTAATCTGGAGTTTTATGGTAGATACAAAGGGTCCGACAGGTTCAATTATTATTAACAATCAGGACGCCCTTACAAACTCTATTTATGTAAACCTTATGTTGAGCGCGAGAGATTCTACCACTGATGTCCAGAGCATGTCTATTTCCAATGATGGTGTCTTTGACACAGAGACATGGGAACCATTCTCGACAAGAAGAGACAACTGGACGCTTCCTGCCATAAGCGGCACCCGCAAGGTCTATGTTAAGTTCAAGGATACAGCAGGAAATGAATCAGAGATATTAAATGACACCATAGAGCTTATAATAATAGCGCCTGACACCATAATAACAAGTGGCCCGAACCTCTTAACAAAATCCACCACAGCGCTCTTTACCTTCAAAGCCACTATAGACAACTGTGTCTTTAGGTGGAAGTTTGATGATGAAGAGTGGTCAGAGTGGAACACAAAGAATTCTATCACCAGGGAAGAGTTGTCTCAGGGCAATCATTACTTTAAGGTACAATCTGCCAAGGATGTAAACAATAATAGCGAGATTGACGCAGATGAAATAGATCCTGTTCCTGAAGAGAGGACCTGGACTATAAGCGAGACAGGTACTGTAAAACCTGATCTACCCACCAAAAATCCCTTCAAATTCTGGAAGAAAGAATAATATTTACCTTGGACAACTTCGTAAGTTATCCAATGGTCAACTTGCGAAGTTGTCCAAGGTCTATTTTTTTGCCCCTCCCTTGACAAATACTATCTGGTAGTATATAGTTGTATCACCCCCTATCAGGGCAGTTAATGCTGCTGACTAGGGGTTTTTTCACCAGGAGGTCTTATGAATAAGGAAAGATACTATTCAGCGACAGAAACTTCTGAGTTTCTAGGTATATCAAAGCAGACACTGATTCGCTATGAAAATAAGAAGGTATTTCCCAGGCCAAAGCGTAACGCTGTAAATGGATGGCGGGAATACACTGAAGATGAGATAAGGCGACTCAAGGCTATAATGGGAAGGGAACGTTGATGACTAAATTGGCCAAGACCTCAATAGGGTTGGATATCGGCGCCCGTTTCATAAAGCTTGTTGAGCTCAGTAGGTCTGGAAATGATACTATTACCCTGAATAAATTTGGCGTAAAAGAGATCCCTCAGGATTTGAAGGTGGACAGGGGTAAAGTGATTCTTCAGTTGATAACACAGTTATTTTCCGAGAATAATATAAAATTGCGCAATGTAAATATAGCTGCTGGCGGCCAGTCAGTC
>JBHPHU010000004.1:0-62240 GCA_042571405.1 Candidatus Omnitrophota bacterium
GGATAAGTCATTACAACCATCTGGCCTTTATAGGAGGGATCTGTGAGAATTTCCTGATAACCGGACATGCTGGTATTAAAGACTATTTCTCCGCGCCTCTCGCCAATTGCGCCAAAAGAGATTCCTTTAAAAATCCTTCCATCTTCAAGAGCTATCTTTGCATTCATCTGGATACTTTCTTCTTGCCTGAAAAACATATAACCTTCTGAGATACGACATCTGAGGCTATTTTTAAATCTCTATCGCCTATATCATAGACACTAATAACATTTTTGTACCTACCGGATCCCGGCAGTAGTTCTATAAATAGATTCTTCTCTTTTGTGAACCATTCCCTGTTAAGCATAGCCTCTTTCTTTTCAGGAAAGAGCGCTATATAGAATATGTTTGTCTCCACCAGGTCCTGGAAAAAATGTGTCCCAAAAGATAACTCAGGCATAAGATTTCCGGCTGAAAAGGCAACCTCTGTAAGCACTGCTATATTATTTATCTCTGCGAATTTTACAGGCACGCCTAAGGACGGGGTCGTAGTTCCCCACCTTCCAGGACCCATAAGAAGAACGGGTAGTTTTTCTCGATCCTTTATATCTCTATTTAAGTTTCCCACTATACGGGCAATTTCATACTTGTCTGATAATATCAGCTCATTATACTTTTCTGGATCAACGCGTATAATCCTTTTTATATGCTGCGAGATGTTACCGCCCAAAAAATATCCATGTGATTCAAAAAGTATATCTTCTTTGTTTATATTATCAGGGATTTCAACCTTACGACTTACGCCCCATGTCTGCAAGGGCCTGCATTGCAACAGGTTAATTTTAAATACATTATCCTTTGTAAAATTTACTGTAAATTCTATCTCAACAGGATAAGAATAACTCTCCTCAAGCGATTTTAATATTTGCTTAAAAGAATCTGCCAGGTTACTACCGCTAAACACCTTATCAAGTGTCAATATCCAGTATTCTTTGTCTTTCTTCCCTCTCTGGTCCATCATGCGCATGGCTTCATAATCCTTTACTGCTACGCGGCCTATATCTATGTACGACTTTTCGCTTACAAGATCCGCAAAAGGAATGGTCTGAGAAATATTATTTTTTGTATTTATAACATCGACCTCGTGCTGTGAAAATTTTCTTAAATCATCTTTTTCCGCATATGGCCTCCTTAAAGGATCATCTAGCGGAACCATCCTGGGGTAATCTCCTTCAACGCGGTTTACTGCCCTTGTGCCAAGTCCAAATACCAGCCTTAACATCCCTGCCTTTGGATCCATGCTTTCATTCCACACATATGTATTATGTGATACACCGACTCCTGCAAGATCAGGGAAGAAATAATGCTTGTGGTGAGCGCCTGAAACCCGCTGGACCAGGAGCGCCATCTGTTCATCTAGCTTGTCTAACCCTCTTTGTTTCCTATATGCAAGGGCGTCTTCGCTCATGGTGCTCGCATAAATCTTCTTTACAGCTTCAGCGAACTGTATGTATCTCTGCTCAGGCGTACCCTGATTCGCTAAAAATATACTTTCATATTTCCCGGCAAACGCGTTCCCAAATCCATCCTCCAAAAGAGAACTTGAGCGTATTATAATAGGAGACGACCCAAAGTATTCTATAATCTGCTGAAACTTCTCCATGATTTCCTCTGAAAACACCCCATAAAGTATTTTTTCTTTTAGAATCTTCGCAATCTTAAAATACCCCTCTTCTGTCTTTTGCTGCATTCGTAATTTCCATAACCGATTTTCTACTATGTATGAATAAAATATATCAGAGCCTACATAAAATGAATCGTGCGGCTCAGAGAGCTTTTGCCAATCAAAGGATTTATTTTTTGACAAAATCTTTCTTGCCAAAAGCATGCCTGCTGTTTTCCCTCCTATAAAACCCGTTCCAGTCAATCTGGATTTTATATCTATAAGCTCTTCGAGTGAAAAATTTCGCATAGCCAGGGTAAGGACTTTTTTGTGTTTTGTTACCATTATACTACAGAGCTTATTGATGGTTTTTTTGATCTTCTCCCTCGACGTCTTGTTTTTCAGCAGTTCCTCTGCCTCGAGAAATAAACGATCCCAGTAATCGAGATTTCTCTTTGCGCCTTCAGCCCCTTTCTCGCGAATATGCGAGAGCATATTTACGGCATTAACACTGTCTGTAATAGGCGCGCACAACTCACCTTTTCTTTGGTGAGGAAGAAACATTGTCGGCGAATACCTGTTCCATACTTTCAGAGGGTGGATATAGGTACTACCTTCGCAGTGGTATACATCCATCAAGAGCTGTGTTGTTTCGCGTATCTTGGCTATAGACTTAAAAGAATGGTTATTGCGCAATATTGAAAAATAGGTAAGGGTCTTGAGCTCATAGAGATAAGGACATGTAACCATGAAAAAGTTTCCTATCATAAGATCACTTGCCCATGCGGAAAGAAGCTCTGAAAGACAATCAAACACATAATACGCGCCTTCTCCTGCTTCTGTAATAATATTATTGACCTTTGTGGTAAAAGACTCGAATCCGGCATAGGCATTGAGTTCATATCGCTTAATTTCTTTTGATGGCTTGAGAAGCTCTTTGTGTGAAGCAAATCTCACATATATGACCTTCTTGTTATCTTTTAGCGACTGATGCACAAAAGGCTTTACAAGATCAAGATAATCCTTTATATCATCTATCTGCCAGACTACATTATCCCCTGCCCTCAAACCTGTAATTACATTATCTAAACCTTTTATTCCTGTGCTGATCATATAGATTAGCTCCACTCTGGACCCGACCAACCTCGTAGGTTGCCGTACGGCAACCTACGAGGTTGGCAAGGTAACCCCCATCAGGTATTTATCAATACTCTTTGCGCAGTTTCGACCTTCTGAAATAGCCCATACCACTAGCGACTGACCGCGCCTCATATCTCCTGCTGAAAAAACTTTGTCAACTGATGTCATATAATCTTTGTTTGTCTCTACATTACCTTTTTTGTCCAATCGAACACCTAGATCTGTAATTAATCCTTTTTTCTCGGGATGTACAAAACCTGCGGCAAGGATTACCAGATCTGCTTCTATTTCTATTTTCTTTCCATCCTGTATACATAAAAGTTTCTTAACCTTGCCGCCTTTTCCAATGAATCTTTCAGTATTTACTGACCAGTGTCGCTCGCATCCTTCTTCATGTGAGCTCGAAGTTTTTAGAAGACTCGGGTATCCAGGCCATCTCATTTCTTTGGTTCTTTCCAGAGGGGGTCTGGGTAAAACCTCTATCTGCGTAACACTCTTGGCCCCTTGTCTGCAAGCAGTACCCACGCAATCAGACCCTGTATCCCCGCCGCCAATTACTATAACACGCTTATTTTTTGCATCAACAAGTTTATTATTCTGAATTTTTACTCCTGAAACTCTTTTATTTGACTGTACAAGATAATCCATGGCAAAATATATACCTTCCAGTTCCCTTCCTTTTATCTTAAGGTCTCTAGGAACACGGGAACCACCTGCTAAGCACACTGCATCAAACTCTGTTAAAAGCCCCTTAGCTGGATAACCTGGCCCCACATCTATACCTGTCTTAAAAACGATGCCTTCCTTCTTCCATATATTAATACGTCTGTCTATAAGATGTTTTTCGAGTTTAAAATCTGGAATGCCATAACGCAGTATCCCGCCTGGTTTATCATCGCGTTCAAAGACAGTTATGTTATGGCCGGCTCTATTAAGCTGTGCTGCGCAGGATAGGCCTGCCGGACCTGAACCTATAACAGCTATTCTTTTACCTGTCCTTTTTTTTATCGGTCTTGGTTTAATCAGACCTTTATTAAAACCGAATTCTACAACTGCAAGTTCATTGTCACGGATAGCCACAGCGTCATTATTTAAACCCAACACGCATGCATATTCGCATAATGCAGGACATACCCTGCCTGTTATCTCTGGAATATTATTTGTAGCTTCCAGTAACACAAGAGCTCTTTTCCAGTTACCATGAAACATGTAATCATTCCATTCCGGGATATAGTTTCCTATAGGGCAAGCCCAATGACAAAAAGGTGTTGCGCAGTCCATGCAACGAGAAGCCTGTTCCTGCGACTCTTTCTCATTGTGCAATCGAGAAACTGCTTTAAAATCTTTGATACGCTCGCAGATATTTCTCTCTTTCCCGTTTTGCCGCGCAATTTTTAAAAAACCTCTTAAATCACCCATCAGATTCCTCTGTTAAATCCAGCTTTGCTTCTATCTTTATACCTTCCAGTATGCGTTTATATTCTATAGGTATGACCCTTACGAACTTTTTCAACTCCTCGTGCATGTTATCCATGATCTTTCTTGCTTTATTGCTTCTTGTATACTTGAAATGATTATGCAGCAAATGATATATCGTATCTTTGTCTTCTTCTTTGGTCTCTTCCAACTCAACCATATCCATATTGCAATTCTTTTTGAAGGTCTTGTCTTCATCATACACATATGCTATTCCGCCTGACATACCAGCTGCAAAATTCTTTCCTGTCCTGCCCAGGACAACTACCCTCCCGCCTGTCATATATTCACAGCCATGATCGCCGACACCTTCTACAACAGCATAAAGCCCGGAATTTCTTATGCAGAATCTTTCTCCTGCCACTCCCCTGATATAGGCCTCACCTGATATGGCGCCATAAAAAGTAGTATTACCTATTATTATATTTTTATCAGGACTATAACTCGCCCTTTTATCAGGATATATTATAATCTTTCCGCCTGAGATGCCTTTTCCTACATAGTCATTGGACATCCCTTCCAGTTCAAATGTAATGCCTTTTGTGAGCCATGCACCAAAACTTTGGCCTGCAATGCCCGTAAACTTACAATTAATAGTATCTTCTAAAAGCACTCCGTCTCCGCATCTTCTTAAAACTTCTCCGCTTAACATAACGCCTGTAGCCCTGTTTGTATTATTAATTTTTAATGCAATGCTAACCGGCTTGTTCTCCTCAAGGGCTTCCTTACACATGTCTATAAGAGTTTTATCGAGAACAGAATCAAGTTTACTGTTTTGCCTGGATTTATAGTATCGTCCGATATTCTCAGGAAGATCCGGCCTATAGAGGATCTTAGAATAATCTATCCCTTTTGCTTTTAAAGGAACGATTTCTTTTTTGACACTAAGAAAATCTACCCTCCCTATCATCTCGTTAATAGTTTTTATGCCAAGTCCCGCCATTATCTCGCGGAGTTCCTGGGCTACAAAATGAAAATAATTAACTATATATTCAGGTCTGCCTCTAAACTTCTTCTGTAAAATATTGTCCTGTGTGGCCACACCAACCGAACAGTTATTCAGATGACAATGCCTTAGCATAACGCAACCCATTACAACAAGCACAGCTGTACAAAAACCAAACTCCTCAGCCCCTAATAAAGCTGCTATCGCAATATCACGTCCTGTACGCATCTGTCCATCAGTTTGTATGCGGACCCTGGAACGCAAATTATTAAGCACAAGTGTCTGGTGTGTCTCGGAAAGACCTAACTCCCACGGAAGTCCGGCATATCTTATTGAACTCCTAGGAGAAGCGCCTGACCCTCCATCTCCGCCCGAGATAAGGATCATATCAGCATGACCTTTTGCAACGCCTGCCGCAACAGTCCCGACACCTATCTCTGATACCAGTTTTACGCTTATACGCGCGCTAGGATTAGCATTTTTCAAATCAAATATAAGCTGCGCAAGATCCTCTATAGAATATATATCATGATGCGGCGGCGGCGATATTAAAGTAACCCCGGGTGTTGTATATCTAGTCCGCGCGATTAGTTCACTTACCTTGTGCCCTGGCAATTGCCCTCCCTCACCAGGTTTTGCTCCCTGTGCTATTTTTATCTGTATCTCATCTGCATTGACAAGATAGTTTATGGTAACCCCGAATCTTCCGGAAGCCACCTGTTTGATAGCGCTGCGCCTGGAGTCTCCGTTAGGCAGAGTTATAAATCGATTAGGGTCTTCTCCTCCCTCTCCGGTATTAGACTTACCGCCAATTCTATTCATGGCAATAGCGATTGTCTCATGCGCAGGGGATGAAATAGAACCAAAGCTCATGGCGCCTGTTGCAAAACGTTTCATAATATTCTCGGCGCTCTCAACCTCATCAATAGAGATCGGTTCTTTTTTCTTAAACTCAAAAAGGCTCCTTAAAGTCGTTGGGTTGGTTGACTGATCATTTATAAGTTTCGCAAATTCTTTATATTGACCATAGTCATTATCCCGGGTAGCATCTTGCAAACTAGCTATACTCTGAGGATTCCAGAGATGGAATTCTCCATCCTTTTTCCATTGGTAGACTCCGCCACTTGTTAAATAAGGGTCCTCTATATCTCTTTCCGGATAACTAGCCTCGTGTCTTTCTATAGTCTCGTCTGCTATTCCCTCCAGGCCAACTCCCCCTATTCGCGACACAGTACCTGTAAAATATCTATCTACAAGTCCGTTATCTAAACCCAATGCCTCGAAAATCTGCGCGCCGCGGTAACTTCTAAGAGTAGATATCCCCATCTTCGATAGGATTTTCAATATACCATCTCGCAATGCTTTATTATAATTCTCAAGCGCTTTTTTAAGGTCCAAATGGATCTCTTTTTCTTTTATAAGATATTCTATTGTTTCATGCGCGAGATAGGGGTTTATGCAACCTGCTCCATAACCGAAAAGTAAGGCAAAATGATGCACTTCTCTTGGTTCTGCGCTTTCAACTATTATCGCAACCTGCGAACGTATAGTCTTTCTTACAAGGTGTTGATGAACGGCACTTGTAGCTAAAAGTGCGGGGAGCGCAATATTGTCTTTAGACGCTCCGCGATCGCTCAAAATTATAAAAGCATATCCTTTTTTAATGGCATATTCCGCCTCGAAACAGATCCTATCAAGCGAGCGCACAAAACCTTCTTTACCGCTTTGCGCGTCAAAAAAGGTGTAGATCGTCTTTGTTTTAAAACTATTTATGCTGATGTCGCGGATTTTTTCAAGCTCTGCATTTGTCAATATGGGGTTTTTTACTCTAAGCTTATGACTATGTTCAGGACTCTCTTCCAGGACATTCTTCTCAGGTCCTATAAAGCTTTCGAGGCTCATCACAAGTTTCTCCCTGATAGAATCTATGGCTGGATTAGTCACCTGCGCAAAAAGCTGCCTGAAATAACTATATAAAATCTGTGGCTTTTTTGATAAAAAGGCGTAAGGGGTATCATTGCCCATAGAACCTACAGGTTCTTTTCCATCTTCTGCCATAGGCTTTATGATCATCTTAAGATCTTCCCGCGAGTAACCAAAGGCCTTAAGATTAGAAATCAGATCTTCTGATTTCTGATTGCTGCCTCCGCTACTGATAAGACCGTCAAGATCAACTATATTTTCGGCATTCCATTTTCCATAGGAAGAGCGGTTGGATACAGTTTCTTTTACCTGAGAATCATGTACTATAGAGCCTTTTTCAATATCAACAAAAAAGATTTTGCCGGGTTCAATCCTACCTGAGACCTTGATGTCCGCGGGCTCTATATCAAGGACTCCTACTTCAGATGCCATTACCACAAAATCATTTTTAGTTACAATGTAACGAGCCGGCCTCAAACCGTTTCTGTCAAGAATCGCTCCTATATTTTTCCCGTCCGTAAATGCTATAGCGGCCGGTCCGTCCCACGGCTCCATGAAACAGGCATGATATTTGTAAAAATCTTTTAGATCTTTTTTCATTAACTTATCGTGTTCCCATGCTTCAGGAATAAGCATCATCATAGCATGCTCGAGAGATCTGCCTGAGAGCGCTAAAAGCTCGAAGAAATTATCTATTGCCGCTGAATCACTTCCTCCCTCGACAATAACTGGTTTAAGCTTTTCAATATCTGTGCCGAATAATTCACTTGCCAACAGCCTCTCTCTTGCGCTTACCCAGTTTATATTACCGCGCAGTGTATTGATCTCTCCGTTATGGGCTAAAAATCTAAAAGGCTGCGCCAAATCCCACGTAGGAAAGGTATTAGTGCTATAACGCGAATGCACTAAACATAAAGCGCTCTTTATAGCTTCATCTTTCAGATCAAGGAAAAAATTCTCCAGCTGACTGGGCATAAGTAACCCCTTGTAAGAAAACGTACGACTGGAGATATTAGTAATATAAAATGAGCTTTTCTCCTTTAAACTAGAATCATGAATAACGCGTTCTACTTGCTTTCTTATGACATAAAGTCTTCTTTCGAAATCCAGCCCTTCGACTCCAGACCTGCCAATGAAAATCTGCGCAAAAACAGGTTTGGCATCCTTAGCAGTCTTCCCTAAATCAGCGTCATTGACAGGAACATCCCGCCATCCTAAAAAAATCTGACCGTGTTCTTTTATAACCCGCTCGAATGTCTCCCTGCAGAATTCTCTCTCCTTATCATCTCGAGGTAAAAATATCAGCCCAGTGCCATATGAACCCAATGAAGGCAACTCAATTTTGCGCTCTCTGGCAACCTTAATAAAAAATTCATGAGGCATCTGAATCAAGATCCCTGCGCCATCTCCGGTCTTTGGATCCGCGCCTACTGCGCCGCGATGTGATAAACGACACAACACCTCTATGCCCTGCTTGAGAATAGTGTTAGATCTTTCTCCTTTAATATTACAGACAAACCCCACCCCGCAGGAATCCTTCTCAAACTTGGGGTCATAAAGTCCTTGTTTTTCAGGAAATTGCCCAAACATTAGTCACTCACCCCTAAAAAAATCTCTGGAATATTAATGTTTCCACCTATTGACTTCGATGCCTAATTTCCTTATTTTGCTTCTTAAGGTATTACGATTGATACCTAATAATTCTGCGGCCTTTATTTGATTGCCAAAAGTCCGTTCCAGGGTTTCCTCAATTAGAGGTTTCTCTGCTGCTTCTATGACAGTGTGATAAAACCCTGGTTTTTTCGGACAATCAGTATATCTCATTACAAGTTACCTACACTATAAAACAGAAAGATATTTATCAAGTTCATACTGCGGAACTTGAATCTTATAATCATCCCATTCTTTTTTCTTTATCTCGATAAATCTTGAGAAAATATGCTCGCCCAGTGTCTTTTTTACAAGGGCGCTCTCTTCGGTCATGGCAATTGCGTGGCCAAGACTGTCAGGCAAGGTCTCAATACCTTTTTCTTTTCTTTCAGCATCACTTAAATGATAAAGATTCTGCTCCATTGGCTTAGGTATCTTGTATCCCTTTTCTATCCCATCTAATCCTGCCTGGAGCATGGCTGCGAACGTAAGATATGGGTTACATGCCGGATCACATGCCCTGAATTCACATCGAGTCGCCTTTTCCTGACCTGGATGATAAAGTGGTACTCTTACCAGCGCTGAGCGGTTTCTACGGCTCCACGCTATATATACAGGCGCCTCATACCCGGGCACTAACCTTTTATACGAGTTTGTGGTCTGCGCAAATATAGAGCATATCTCCTTTGCATGTTTTAAAAGACCTGCTATATATTTACGGGCAGTATCTGAAAGATAATCTTTTGCCTTTGCATCAAAGAATGCATTCTTGCTTCCTTTAAATAAAGATTGATGCGTATGCATTCCTGAACCATTCTGGCCAAAAATAGGCTTTGGCATAAATGTAGCGTACACGCCAAACTTGCTTGCAATCTCTTTTACAGCAACTCTGTAAGTTATTACATTATCTGCCATTTCCAGAGCGTCTTTATAGCGCATATCAACTTCGTGTTGTGAAGGCGCTACTTCATGATGAGAATATTCTATATCTATGCCTAATTTCTCAAGAGCAAATACGGTTTCTCGTCTAAGATCACTTGCAACATCAAGTGTCGTAAGGTCAAAATACCCTCCCTTATCGAGCGTTTCTGTGCCCTCATCTGTCTTAAAATAGAAATACTCCAACTCTGGCCCTAAATAGAAGTGATCAAAACCCATGTTTTTTGCTCTTTTGAGCGCTTTCTTTAATACATAACGCGGGTCACCTTCATAAGGCTTTTTGTCAGGTGTTAATATATCGCATATCATTCTTGCAACAGCCTTCTCGCTCGGCCTCCACGGAAGAATTACAAATGTATCTGGATCAGGCATGGCGATCATATCAGACTCTTCTATATCCTGATAACCTGTTATGGAAGAACCATCGAATCCCATACCGTTTTCAAGAGCATTTTTCAACTCCTTGTCTGTAATCGAAAAACTCTTTACCTGGCCTAACATATCAGTAAACCACAGGCGTATGAATTTTACGTCATTCTCCTTTGCTAACTTCAAAATATCCTGCTTTGTATTCTTTGCCATTTTGCTCCTCCTTTTCTTTTTTGCCCTTAAAAAACAAGGGTGTTCTAGCCTTTTTTGGCTTAAAACACCCTTGTTTTAATATGCCATCTGCACAAACTTTGTGCCATGCTGGTTACAATACCAGCATCTCTACTATATATAAGTAAAAAATCGCTGCTCATGGTAACCTAATTTTTTAACTTTTATCCTATTGCCTCATTGCCTCTTTCTCCTGTCCGTATCCTAACGCAATCGGGCAAATCCAGTATAAAAATTTTCCCGTCTCCTATTTTGCCTGTTTTGGCGCCTTTTATAATTGCCTTTATAGTTGGTTCAACGAAATCTTTATTTACAGCTATCTCCAGTCGTATTTTCTTCAGTAAATTCACTTCGTGTATAACCCCTCTATATGTCTCGGTATACCCTTTTTGCTGACCGCAGCCAAGGACATTTGAAACAGTCATCTTGTATACTGCGGCATCATAAAGTGCACTTTTGACATCAGGCAACTTGTGAGGTTGTATCATTGCTATTATAAGCTTCATGATGAGTCTCCTTATTTTGTAGTAAATATCTCAAAACCGGCATACGATTCCATGCCATGCTGGCTTATATCTAAGCCTTTTAATTCGTCCTCCCTTGAAACCCGCAAACCAACAATTTTATCTATCAGTTTAAACACAATAAACATAACTCCGACAACAAAGCCAACTACCGTAGCTACTCCTAATGCCTGTACGCCTAACTGAGTAAAACCTCCTCCATGCAAAAGTCCATCCCTGGCAAGCCCCAATGCTTTGTGTCCAAAGATACCCACAGCCAATGTGCCCCATATCCCATTCATGGCATGCACAGGTACAGCACCTACTGGATCATCTATATGAACCTTGTCAAGAAAAACTGTTCCTAGCACCACTATTATGCCGCCTATTGCTCCGATTGCAATCGCCTCTACTGGCATTACATAGGCGCAAGGTGCTGTTATGGCTACAAGCCCGGCTAACGCGCCATTCATAGTCATTGTAAGGTCTGGTTTTCCAAATTTACGCCAGGCAAAAAACATACCAGTTAAAGCCCCTGCCACTGCCGCCATATTTGTAGTCACAGCTACATGAGCGATCTGAGATCCATCTCCCACGCTCAATGTAGAGCCAGGATTAAAACCAAACCAAGCAAACCATAATATCAGAGTACCCAAAGAAGCCAATGTCATAGAATGTCCTTCTATTGCATTTGCCGAACCATCTTTATTGTACTTCCCTATTCTAGGGCCCAGAACTATAGTGCCTATAAGTGCCGCGCTGCCTCCTACTGCATGCACTACTGTAGAGCCTGCAAAATCAGCAAAGTTTAGTTTAGAGAGCCATCCGCCTCCCCATATCCAATGCCCTACGATCGGATACACTGTCGCGGAAATAATAAATGAATAGATTAAATACGCCTTAAACTTCATCCTTTCAGCTACTCCTCCAGCAACAATAGTAGCTGCCGCGCCACAAAAAACGGCGTGGAATAACCAGTTTGCATGAAGAGGGAGATGGTTATGCGCCTCTGCGCCAACAAGAAACCATCCGCTCAGTCCTATGAAATCATTCCCTGCCCCAAACATTATAGCGTAACCAAACATAAAAAACCCCATGGAGGCCATACAGAAATCCAGGAAGTTGTTCATCAGAATGCTGCAGGTATTCTTTGTCCTTATAAGTCCTGCTTCAAGCATGCCAAACCCTGCCTGCATTATAAAAACCATAAATGCGGCGATCATTACCCATAGCGTGTCAAGTCCTACCGTAGATGCATATTCCATACACTCCTCCCCTCTTCAAATATTACACTTCTGATATTGTCAGAAGTGTAATATTCTTGAAAATACAAAGGCGTTCGCTTTTAACGAACGCCTTTGTATCAACACAACATTGTGCATTAGTTCTATGCTCTTTTAAGTAAGAATAAGCTGGTTTTGGTAACCCCGTACCAAATTCTGAGTGATAGGCTGTTTATTATTTGTAGCTATCTACGGGCAACTCTTATGTATTATTTTGTGATCTGTAAGAATTTGGAACGAATCTGGTCTCTTTTTTATTCCATTTCTTTATTATATTCTTTTTATGTTTTAAAACAGCTACATGCGAGATGCCAAGTTCCTTCCCCGCTCCCCGTACAGTACATCCCTTTAATAAACAATTAAGGACTGATTTTTCTTTGTCGGTCAATCCTATATTTCTTATCTCATCAACAGTAAGCTTGTCCCCAGAATCTTTCCTGAAATCTGATTTTTTGTCCTCGAGTATGTCACCTAACGTTTGCCCTCCAGGAGATATAAGCTTATCCAGGCTTGAGAGCGGTACCTTTGGCCGGCCTTTTCTTAAAAAATTCTGTATATGGAATTCGCATCCTTTTATAACATATGACTTGTTTATGCCAATAGGCAGGCCATTTGCGTAATTCCGCCACAGATAAAGACACATCTCTTGATAAAGGTCGTCCTCGCTGTAAAAACCGCGCAGCAGGTGTTTGCGCGCAACATATTTGAGTGAAGGAGTTATCTGTGCCAGCAATATCCTAAAATCCATTTTTTACCGCCTCCGGCCAAAACAAAAGGGCGATTCATGTCGTCTTCAGCGACATAAAACGCCCTTCTTTGGGATATGCAAAATAAAAAGACGTTCTTCCGAACGCCTCACTGTGCTTTATCTAAGACACATACATTGTGTCCTTATCTAACTAAATTATACCACTATATCCTATATCAGTCAAGTTTTTTTACTTACTCCTGCCTCTAATATTTATGCCTCTTTGCCTCAGTTCATCTGTTCTTTTTTTGGAGCATTCTAGGCATAAAAATCTGGGATCAGAGTCTCTTTTATCATAATTTGGCGCTAATACCAACCTCCACAGAGAAGTCTCTTTCCCACACGCATCACAAGCGCCTAATTCCTTAAAATGCCACATCTCAACTGCCTTGGAGGTAAATATAAATTTATCTACCCAGAAAAATATACTCGCGCCGATTAGATTGGCCACCATAGTCTGCCACAGGCCAGCACCCAACTGTCTTACAACTAGCCAGAGTATAGGTGTGCTAAGCTGCCATCTTATTAAATATAACAAAAACCTTTTCATCCCGCTCTTTCTATTTATCCAAGAGAATCAGTTTGTTTTTGTAGTTCTATAATCTTAGTGGATATGAATTTATTTAGCTTTTTGCGCTCTATAAAACCCTGGATACTATTTTGCTCATCCACCACAGGGAGATATTCGAGGTTGTATCTATTCAGTAACTCTATTATATCGGACATAGGGGTATCAGATGTTGTCTTTGCGACTACTGGCTCCATAAGATCAAGCGCTAGAATGAGACCGCTTATATCTGTTTCCAAAAATGTTTGTTTTATGCCTTCGACAGTTATTATACCCTGAAGCTTTTTCTCCTTGTCAACCATTGGATAGTACAGATTATCGTTGTCACTAAAGATCCGAAGTATATCCTGCAGGTGCATATTCTCATATATAATGGGCGGATTTGTATCCATAAAATCTTTTGCCTTTGAGTTCTTTACTATGTCC
Source organism: Candidatus Omnitrophota bacterium (assembly GCA_042571405.1). Lineage (GTDB taxonomy): Bacteria > Omnitrophota > Gorgyraeia > Gorgyraeales > Gorgyraeaceae > Gorgyraea. The sequence continues at coordinate 13,845 of JBHPHU010000004.1, forward strand.
TCTTCTGTAATGTTCAATCCTGCCTCGCCTGATTTTATCGCTGCAAATTTAGTAAAAGGCGGTCCTATGATCTGCGTGACAAACGTAGTGGTCGTTATGATAATTACGAGCGTATTTCCGATATGGCCTGGAAAATGCTGCGCAGCCAGTATGGATAATCCAATGGCAACACCTGCCTGGCTAAAAAGAGAAAAAGGAAGATACTTTATGACTGTTTTTGGCGCTTTTGACAGGCGCGCGCCAATATTAGCGCCTATCATCTTGCCAAACATCCCGCAGAAAAGATATACGAAAACTAAGAGAAAAATAGCGGGGGTAAGATGGCCTAGCGTCAGCTTTGCGCCTACAAGCACAAAGAACAAGACATAGATAGGCGGCGTAAAACTTTCTACCAGGCTGAAGGCTTCTTTGCTCTTGCGAGGCGCGAGATTCGCGACCATGATACCCAATGTCATAACAGCTAAAAGCATGCTTACATTTGCCGCTACTGACAATCCTGTTACCAAAAGCACCGTGGAGATGCAAAAGGCGAGTACTCTTTCTTTCTCTGAATATCTCTTGAGCATCTTGATTAAAACCAATCCTGATAAAATACCTATAATAATAGCACCGATTATCTCATAAAAAGGATGAATGATCGAAATCCATGCGCCTGCGCTACCATGACCTATTAAGGCGCCTGCTATACTGGATGCGATCGCAAACAATAGCAGGGCAAGACCATCGTCCAAGGCAACAATGCCCAGGATAGTGGTAGTCAAAGGTCCGCGTGTTTTATATTCCTTAAGCACGGATGTAGTCGTGGCCGGATCTGTTGCGGATGAGATAGCGCCTAATAAAAGCGCAAGCCCCCATATAAAAGGCGAAGGCCCAAATAAAAAACTTCCCACAATGCCTGTAGCAATGCTGACCAATAAAAACGGCGCAATGCCTTCACTGAGAAGGATGTACATGAACTGCTTCCCATATTTAGAAAATATCTCTTTCTTTAACTCTCCTCCTACCATAAAACCTATAAGTCCCAGCGCGAAATAATTAAACGGCCTCAATGCCTCGATGATATCCTTCCCAACAATCTTTAACCCTGATTGGCCTATTAAAATACCGATCATTATGTATCCCACGACCTTGGGAATTCGCATCTTTTGGAAAATGCGGCCGCCTATGGTCCCCCCCGAATAGCGCCAGGCCCAAAAGAAATAGCACATTCAGGTGATAAAAAGATATCTTGGTTAAAATATGATTAAAAGATTCTAGCATCTCTTGCTCCAAAAAGAAGAACTCCTACTGCAACAGTAGGAGTCATCAGCCTAAAAGGCCATTTAAGGCGAACTCCATCGCCATTTATTATCTTATCACTAAAGGGAAAAAAGTCAATATTATAAGCTGATAGGGGATTTATTGAATTATAGGGGCCATCCCTGTTTATAGTACTATGCTACCTTAAGACCAGGGCCTTGGCTGGAAAGCTTTGGAAAAGATATCTCTATACCTCTACCTAAAGACCTGGCAATATTAAGCAACGTATCTATTGTTAGATTGCCTGCCTGAGCTGTTTCTATCTGGGAAATAAATTGTTGGGATACGTGGAGTTTTTTAGCGAGATCTGATTGTCTTAAATGCGCATCCTGCCTTAGCTCAGCAAGCTTCTGTGCCAGTGCTACTTTTAGTTTTTCGCGCTCGTATATTTTTCTAAATCTTTTATCTTTAAGTTTTTCTTTCAAATGGATTTTGAAATTTTCTAAGGCTATTTCTCCCATCTAAATCACCTCACAATTCTACTCTTTTTATGTTCTTTTTTATTTCTGTCTGCAATTTTCTCTTTATGCATATGCTTAAATCACTCTCAGGTATTTTATATGTTTTTTTCTTAATAGCGTGTACAAATACAGCGCTGTCTCTTAGAAAAAAGAAATAGAAAAGTCTATTATCTTTCGGTCGAAGTTCATAAATACCATGGCCCAAATAATCTGCCATAGGCCGTCGCAAGTTATGACCTTCTTTTAAGAGTTCGCTAATATAAGCAAGTATTTTTTCCTTGTTCTTTAAGCGGTAGACTATCTATAAACTTCTCTACAGGACTATTCCTCTTATCGTCCAAAAAATAATATATACCTGATAACCTGTGTCCCATTATAAGTATACAAGATATAACTTGTATTGTCAAGGGTTAATTTTAAAGAATCTTTTAACACTCTCACTATATAAGACACCTCTCAGGCAAAAATTCTTTCAATTATTTTTTATGGAAGCCAAAAAGAAGGCCTACGAGCTCAGATGAAAATAGGGACACATTGGTAGGCAAATTCTTAAACGGTACAAGAAGTATACAAGAGGTATAATTTCTCTGTATATTACGAATACTGCGCAGCATATCTATCTAAGAGCTCGCGTATCATCTTCTGGTACTTGATATGATGCTGCCTGGCTTGGCGCTTAAAGAATTCAATACTTGATTTACTTAAAGATATGGTTACTTTTACAGTTTCTCGAGGAAACACTAATTCTTCCGGTGGCGGCAAGAAATCCTTCACCCTGGTCAGTTTACCAATCGGCATATCAGGATCTATTTTCTTCTTCATAATACCTCACCCCTTTTCTCCAATGACCTGCTCCTATTATCCTTATCTTTTCATCCCGGTAAGTAAATCTTACTGTCAAAATCTTATCTCCGACTTTACCTATACAGAAAAATCGTTCTTCTCTTTCGCTGTGTTTCGCATCAATATAAATCTTTCTCTTGGGATCCCTAAAGACCTCTGAAGCAACAGCAAAATCAACGCCATGCCTATAAATATTCTTCAATTCCTTCTCTAGATCCCAAATAAAACTTAAATCTCTATCCATAATAAGTATACCATAATATGGCTATTTGTCAATATAATTATATGTATAATTATACGTATGTAAGCCACCACACAATATGTGGCCACCTAATACATAAGACACGTCTCAGACAAAAATTCTTTCAATTATTTCAGCGAGGCAGCTAAAAAGAAGGTCTGCTTCGCTCAGATGAAAATTTCCCCCTTACGGGGTCGCCTTTTATTCCGTCCGCCTCAGGGGCGGACTCCATAAAAGGCTATCCGCCACGGCAGACGCTACGCAGACCTTCTTTTTAGCTATTATAGACTTTTGGTGAGAAAATTGCAAAGGGGGGGCGAGAAGAAATTCGATCTTTCACCAAGTTAGATCCTTTACCTTATTTGACTTCATCAAAACCTGCATAACTGATACATACTTTTCTAATAGCTCCCGCTTGTCCTCTCTTACTTCTTTTTTAATCTTATCAAGGTAGAGCTCGATAGCTTTTCTTAAATCTTCATAAAGACAGTCGAGAGACACAGGAAAAATATCTCTTTTTTTATTGCTTCTATTAAATGTAAAAGGCTCCAAGTGATTCACGATGCATTCTTTGCCTGCATAATTGCCAAAGCAGCTCTTCCTCCTTCCTCCATAGATCAACCATTCTAATGTTGCCCCATCGTCTCGTTCTATTTTATAAGGACTAAAATGATGCACAGTTCCATGCCTTACCACTCTATAAAACAATTCTCCGTATATCCGATAGTTAAGGTCTATCTCACCAAATATTTCTTTAATAAAAGTTATCGCTTTTTTAGATGTTGCTATTTCTTTTTTATTCTTTCCATCCCATCCTGAGTATAAAGCACCTAAAAAATCAATATAGCAACTTACCTCTCTCGGTAGTGCAAAAATGCCTCCAACCGATCTTGAAGGCTTTAACAGAGGTCTTATGCTATCTTCTGTTGAAAGAAGCACATCCGATAAAGCTCTTTCAATATCTTCCAACGTAAACATTTAAGCTCCAATAGCTATATATTTATATACTCTTTTAATTTCTCATCGTCACTTATTATTATACTCCCCCACTCTAACAAATCTCAACTGAAATCGCCTATGGGAAAAGAGCTAAAAGGAAGGTCTGGTAGCGAATTTGAAAATTTAGTCTTTTATGTAGCATTTTGGCGGTTTATTCTGCCACATTTTATGAGGCAAAAAGGCCGAAAACTGTTCGACCCCGACACCTATGGTGTCGGGGAAGTTTTTTCGGCCCCGCCAAAGTGCGGAATAAAAGACGACCCCGTAAGGGGGAAATTTTCATCTAAGCGAACAGACATTCCTTTTAGATTTTGGGTGAGATGCGATTGCTTCGTCGCCTTCGGCTCCTCGCAATGACAAGAAAAAAGGGAGACAGATTCCCGCTTTCGCGGGAATGACATGAAGGCGAGAATGACAACTGGAGATTAGTCTATGGATCTTATCACTAGAGAATAGCCTAGGGCAGAGGGGTTGTGGATTTTTAGGGGAATGCGTTTTTCGTCTGCTGAAAGCCAGAATTTGAACTTGGGGGGATCACTTGTAAAGGCATATGCTTCAAACTTCCCTAACGGGGTGTTTATAGACTCTATGCCTTTAAACATGACGTCAAAATCAAATGTGGGTAACGTAATCTTAAACTTATCGCCTTTATTAAAGGTATCCTGCGCCCTATAGTAATAGACAAGCAGTATCGCGTTATGAATGGGTGAATCTTTTTGTATTGAAAAATTCTTTTTGCGTAATTTACTCTTTGAAGAAATATCTACCCTGAAATTCTCCTGATCATACACCTCCTTTATTGTGTCACCAAACCCCAGCTTCTTCTTGATTCTCCTGTGCACTTCAATAGGAAGAAATGTCTCCTTGTCCGCGTATAGCTCTTCAATGTCCTTAAGTGAAGGGATCTTTGTAGAAAATGTAATGTGATAGGCCTTTTTATCTCCCATCTTCTTTTCACCATGAAAAGTAAGGATAGACCTTCCTACCTTTAAAGCCTTATACTTTACATCATACGTCAATATCTCTCCGTCTCTAACAGCAGGTTCGAATGTATGACCCTTAGAAGACATATCAATAAAAGCATAGGCCAGGACACAAAAAAATATTACTATAAGAATAGCGTTTCTTTTAGTCATAGTAAATTAAACCACAGAGAAAAAATTCCCAAAAAACTCTGTGTCCTCTGTGGTTTCTTTAATTTAAAGTATAGGAAGATACTTGTCGATCTCGTATTTTGAGATCTGGGCCTTGTATTCGTTCCACTCCACGTATTTATTGCGGATGAAATATTCGAATAATTTTTCTCCCAGCGCTTCTTTTATGAGCTTGCTTTTTTCTGTAATTTTAATTGCCTCGTAAAGATCTTCCGGCAGAGACTGTATGCCTGTTTTCTCTCTTTCTTTTTCTGTCATGCGATAGATATTATCTTCTGCTGCCTTAGGGAGTTTATATTTCTTTTTCATGCCTTCCAAACCAGCCGCCAGCATAACAGAGAAAGCAAGATATGGATTTGCCGCCGGGTCAGGAGAACGAAACTCTACCCTGGTTGCTTTTTCTTTGCCGGGTTTATACATCGGCACCCTCACAAGCGCGGACCGATTCATCTGTGCCCAGCATATATATACAGGCGCTTCGTAACCAGGAATAAGCCTCTTGTAAGAGTTTACCCATTGATTCGTCACTGCTGTTAGCTCAGGAACATGTTTTAATATTCCTGCTATAAAATACTTTGCGATATCTGAAAGGTGAGACTTATCAGTCTTGCTGAAAAATGCGTTCTTTGAACCTTTGAAAAGTGATTGGTGCACGTGCATGCCGCTGCCATTTATACCATAGATAGGTTTTGGCATAAATGTCGCGTATTTACCATGCTGGCGGGCCACTTCTTTTACTACCATACGATAGGTCATAACATTATCTGCCATGGTAAGCGCGTCACAATACCTCAGGTCTATCTCGTGCTGCGACGTGGCAACCTCGTGATGGCTGTATTCTACCTTTACGCCCATCTTCTCTAGCATGACCACTGTCTCGCGCCTCAAATCCTGCGCCACATCAAGAGGCGTTAGGTCAAAATACCCTCCTCTATCAAGAATGATAGTATTTTTGGGATTCTCAAAATAAAAATATTCCAGCTCCGGGCCTATATAATAGGTAAAACCCATGTCTTTTACCTTTTTTAGATTTTTCTTCAGGATATATCGAGGGTCTCCTTCGAAAGGCTCGCCATTAGGCTTCACAATATCACAAAACATCCTTGCGGAAAGGCCGTCTTTTTCTGCCCGCCATGGGATTAACCGGAATGTAGAAGGATCCGGCATTGCCACCATATCACTTTCCTCTATGCGGGCAAATCCTTCGATAGATGAGCCATCAAATCCCATGCCATCTTGCATGGCCTTTGCAAGCTCCCTTTTAGTTATAGAGATGCCTTTTTGAAAACCCAGGACATCAGTAAACCAGAGTTTTATAAATTTGATATCGTGCTTTTTAACCGCAGCTAAAACATCTTTTTTGGTTTTTATTATCATGATTAACTCCTTTTATATTCTGATGTAACAGTGGTTTTTATCCCGCCTCTTACGTTAAACTCACCTTTAATATGCGCCCATTTGGGCTTGCATGATGCGACAAGATCATCCAGAACTCTATTTACTACATGTTCGTGGAATATGCCGACATCCCTGTAAGAAAGCATATATAGCTTAAATGACTTGAGTTCTGCGCACCACTTCTGGGGGCTATACTGAATAGTTATATTTGCAAAATCAGGCAAGCCTGTTTTAGGGCAAACACATGTAAATTCAGGATTCTCAAGCGTTACTATATAGTCTTTATCCGCATACTGATTGCGCCACACCTCTATTTTCGGTGTTTTTAAACTACGTATGCCCTTCTGTAATCCTTGATATTTTGTCATTTCCTCATGTCGTGCATCATTATAATCGCTTCGGCAACTTCTTTCATGGGTTTGCGACGGTCCATGCTGTATTTTTGGATCTTTCTGAATGCGTCTTCCTCTGTCAGGCCTTCGCTCTTCATCAGAATGCCCTTTGCGCGTTCTACTGCTTTACGTGTCTCCAATTCTTCTTGGATAACCTTTGTTTTTACCATCAATTCTGTATTCTCTATGGCAATGGCTGCCTGATTTGCCACGCTGGTAAGTATATTGATCTCTGTCTTTGAAAACTTGTGCGGCTTTGAAGTATAGCAGTTTAAGACCCCTATAACCCTTTTTTTAACTGCCATTGGTACGCACAATAAAGATACAAGACCTTCTTTCTCCGCTATATCCTTATATTTATAACCTGCTTCTTTTAATACATCAGATACTGTGATCGGTTTATTGTCCCGCACAACCTTCCAGACAATACCTTGTTCTTTTCTTAAAGGTTCTTTCTTTACATATTCTTCGCTGATACTCTGCGTAGCCCTTATGACAAGGTGGTCTTTTGTATCGTTAAGGAGCATCAGGGTGCAAATCCGTGAATTCATGACCTCGGCCGTAACTGTCACGATCAACTTTAATATGTCCTCTAGATACAGGTCGCTGGATATGGCCTTTGAAATTTTTGACAGAGCGTTTATTGTATCTGTGGTTTTTGCCTGTTTCTTCTTTGGCATTGCTAACTCCCTAAGAAGCTACGATTCCCAGACCTGCTTCATACGCAAGCTTAATGGTCTCGTCTTTATCTATAATCAATGTCTTTCCCGTCTCTATTGATATGCACGATGCATTTACTTGCTTTAATAGCTTTATCGTCTCCGGCCCTATTATAGGTACATCAAATCTCATATCCTGATTTGGCTTGGATACCTTTATGACCACTACTCCGTCTTTACCGTATTGCGCGCCTCTTTTTATTGTCTCGTCTGTTCCTTCAATAGACTCAACCGCCAAAATCACTTTATCTTTCACTACCACTGTCTGACCAATATCCAGGCCGGCAATGGACTTGGCAATACCTCTTCCGAATTCAATGTCATCTAAAATCCTTTTATCGAGATTATTCTTTGTTAGAACACCTTTTTTTGGCAGATAATCTGATAAAAAAATCGTAGAGTCTAAGACCTTTATCCCGGCTTGCTCTAATTTATTTGCGATAGCTCCTATAAGCGAATCTGTCTTTTTGTCTTTTGTGCTAGCCAGAAGTTTCTGCATGCTAGCATCCAGCTTGATATTCTCAAAAAGCCTTTTATGTTTTACCTGGCCTGCCATCACAACTTCTTTTAATTTCTCTTGAAGCAAGACCTGAAATAATTTTTCTAATTCTCCTACGCTTAACCAATATATCTTGCTGACATAACTCTCTAATTCTTTTTCTGTCTCTTCTTTTATGCCTATCGCGACTACTTCTACGCTTTTTTTCTTTGCCTCTTGCGCAAAAAGTATTGGAAAAGCACCATTACCTGCTATCAGACCTATTCTCTTCACCTCTGCACATACCTCTCTTTGATCTCTTTATAAAATCCAAAAGATAATCCACTTCCTGGCAGCCCGGTATTTCCCGCTTTACTCTCTCTGCAGCAGTTTTAAATGTAAGCCCGGAATGAAATAATATTTTAAAGGCCTTTTTAAGCGAAGCTTGAGCATCCTTTGACATATCTGAACGCCTAAGACCTACCAGGTTCAAAGTATACACCCTTGCCGGATGCCCGTCACAGGTAGAAAAAGGCGGGATATCCTGCACTACTTTTGAACATCCACCTATAATAGCCATCTTGCCTATGCGCACAAACTGGTGTATGGCAGTAAGTCCACCTATCACTATCTTGTCTTCCAAGCTGACGTGTCCCGCAAGTGTCCCTGAATTTGCAATAACACAGCCGCTGCCTATCTTGCAATCATGCGCCACATGAGAATAGGCCATGAAAAGATTTCCGTCTCCGATACATGTAACTCCGCCCTCATCCGTGCTTGGATTCATGGTTACATATTCTCTGATAATATTATTATTCCCTATTTTCAAAAAGCTCTTTGCGCCTTTATATTTAAGGTCCTGGGGAGGACTGCCTAGTACTGCGCCCGTAAAAATAGAGCAGCCCTTGCCAATAGTAGTATTGCCTTCGACTACCACGTGACCTCCCAGAGTAGTACAGCTGCCTATTTCTACTGAAGGCCCTACAATAGCATAAGGGCCGACTTCTACATCGTCGGCCAGCTTCGCCTTTTTATCTACAATTGCTGTCGGATGAATCATTGTTTCATTGTTTTTGTTACGCATCCACGAGTGCAAACATCAGATTTGCCTCGCTTACAACCTGGCCATCTACAAGCGCTCGAGTATGCACATGGCCTATTTTTGACTTTAGCTTTACTACCTTTACCTCGAGTCGCAACTGGTCTCCGGGCACCACTGTCTTTCTAAACTTTGCCTTGTCCAAACTCATGAAATAGGCCATCTTCCCAACGTTTTCCTTCTTATTCAGCATCAACACGCCTGCCACCTGTGCCATTGCCTCGACAATCAATACACCAGGCATCACAGGCCTTCCTGGAAAATGTCCTGTAAAAAATTGCTCGTTCATTGTAACATTTTTTATGCCGACTGCGGTCTTTCCCGGTTCGAGCTCTATAATCTTATCAACTAACAAAAACGGGTAACGATGCGGCAGGATTTTTTGGATATCACTAGAGTCCAGTACACTGCCCTCTGTTTCAACATACACGCCCTTTATGCCGCCAGATTGTATTTTTTCTCTCTGTGTGTTTATCTTATCAACAAGCTTTATATTTAAAGGATGGCCGCTGCGCATTGCTATTATATGGCCCTTGATTACATATCCCAAGAGATATAAATCCCCCAATAGATCCAATATCTTATGCCTTGCGAATTCATCATCAAACCTCAAATCATTGTCTATAACACCTTTATTCCCGACTACGACTGTATTTTCGTAGTTCGCGCCCTTGCCAAGGCCCTGTTTTTTTAAATCACTGACCTCTCTTTCGAGACAAAATGTCCTTGAAGACGCCAGTTCTTTTTCAAATGTATTTTCATCCAATATAAAAGAAAGATACTGCGACTTTAGAAGAGGATGTTCATAATTCAGTGTATAAGATACTCGGAATTGATCATCGGGCAAAACCATGATCATGGCATCATCCTGCTCTATCCAGATAGGAGAGCGCACTTGATAAACCTTTTTCGGTAAGCCCTGATTTTCTATTCCGACCTTTTTCAGTGTCTCGATAAAACTCATTGCGCTGCCATCCAGCCCGGGAAGTTCCGGGCCATCTATCTCAACAAGGAGATTATCTATACCCATGGCCCACAATGCTGCCATCAAATGTTCTATTGTATGCACCTCTACCGAACCGCTGCCAATGGACGTGCGCCTGGGGCTTTTATCCTGGTCCAATATATGGTGGATATTCGCTCTTATCATAGGAGAATCTTTCACGTCTACTCTTATGAAGTTTATACCTGTACTCGTAGGCGCGGGTTTAAATCTAAGGTGTACCTCGGCGCCTGTATGAAGACCGACGCCGCTAAGCTCTATTGGTTTTTTTATTGTTTTCTGTTCCATATATCCTCTATTAGTTTTTAGAAAATGTGACTCGTCGCAAATCTAACACATCTCGCCGAAGACTTGCCGAGGCGGACGGGTTGGATTCGTGTGTATTATCGTTCAATCAATTTTTTCCATTGGATTTAAGCTGTTGGATCTCTTCTTCCAATGCTCGTACTTTTTTATATAAATCCGGAAGGTTTTGGACACACGCATTAATTCTCTTAGCAACTGTGTGTGGCTTCGCAGGATAACCTGAAACACAGGCATTGGAAGAAATGGATTTGGTTACGCCAGCCCTTGCGGCAATTACTACATTGTCCCCAACAGTAACATGTCCTATAACCCCGGCCTGACCTGCCAGTGTAACATTATTCCCGATAACTGCGCTCCCTGATATACCACTCTGGGAAACTATTATAGAATGCTCTCCTATGATTACATTATGAGCTATCTGGACTAAATTGTCTATTTTAGTGCCTTTTTTTATAATAGTTTTTTCAAAACGCGCCCTGTCTATCGTGACATTGGCCCCGATTTCTACATCGTCTTCTATCACTACAGTACCAATCTGTGGAATCCTCTGATGCACGCCTTTGACCGTAGAAAAACCAAAGCCATCACTGCCTATAACAGTACCTCCGTGTATAATTACTCTATCCTTGATCTCAACACGTTCCCTGATTATAACATATGGATATATCTTGCAGCTCTTCCCTATCTTTGCATGATGCCCCACGTATACCCCGGCAAAAAGAATAGCATTGTCCTTTATTTCAACATTATCTTCTATAACAACATAAGCCTGTATGGCTACATCCCTGCCAATTCTCACCTTTTCTCCGATAACAGCGGTAGGATGTATGCCTTTCGGTTTTTTTACCTCATTGGGCGCCATAAGAGAAACCATCTTGGCAAATGCTATGGAAGGATTCTCAGTGCGTATAATAGGTTTGGGCGCAGACTTCACATCCCTGGATGTAATAATCGCCGATGCCTCTGTGTGATTCATGAGCGAAAGATACCTGGAATTTGCGATAAATGTAAGGTCGCCCTTTTGCGCCTCTTTTATACCGCATATGCCAGTTACAACTGTAGTCTCATCGCCTACTATCTCTCCCTCAACTATAGCAGCTATCTCAGTTAATGTCTTCTTCATGCCTTTGTCCTTATTGCTCTATGTAATTCTTGTTTAATAAATTAATAATCTCGTCTGTCAGATTATAAGTCTTTTGTCCGTATAAAAGAACTCTGTCATTTAAGATAATAGAATATGCGTGGGTCTTTCCGTATTCTTCTATCACTGTATTTATCTCTTTCAAGATCTCTCTTACCATATCATCTCTTTCTTTCGTGAGCTCCATCTTGGCATCCTGGTCAAACTCCTGAAGAGATCCTATCTTTGCCTCAATATCTTCCTCTTTTTGCTGTCTGGCCTTTTCGTTCATTAGTTCAAGCTCATCCCTCATCTTTCTTATATCTTTAACCAGCTTCTCTCTCTGTTGTTGCTTGATGTCTCCTGTCTTTTCCAGATTTCTATCAAAATCCTTTGTCTTCTGATACTCATCAAATGACCGCGAGAGGTCAACAAATCCAATCTTGGTCTCTGACTGCGCAAATGCTATGCCTGTTATGAATACTCCTATCAAACTAATCAATAAAATCTTTTTCATCAAATCCCCCATTTGAATTCCAAATGACAAAATCCAAATGAATCCCAAATTTCAAATCATTTAATTTGGCATTTGGAATTGAAGATTCATTTGACATTTGAAATTTGTCATTTGTCATTTAGAAACCTCTGCTCATGCTAAAATGAAACCTTGGTTTATCTTCCTGCCATGACTCAGCATTTAAAGGAAAGCCGAAATCTAACTTAACAGGCCCTATGGGCGTCTTGATCCTGACACCAGCACCTGCGCCTGCCTTTAGCCCTCTTGTAGCTGTGCCGCTTTTTGGTTTACTGTCAGGTCTTGCCCACACATTGCCCGCGTCAATAAACAGCGCGCCTTTTATATTGGTTACTATAGGAAGTGTTAGCTCTGCATTGGCTATAAAAATGCTCCCGCCTCCTATCGCATCTCCTGAAATATCTTTTGGCCCAACGTCACGTTCTTTATACCCGCGTATACTATAAGTACCGCCGGCAAAAAAGCGCTCATATATAGGTACCTTGCCTGAATCTCCAAATGAAGTGACAACGCCGCTTCTTGCTTTTAACTCTAAGACAAAAGGTCCTACTTTAGAATAATGACTGCCGGAATCAAAAAACTTTGCAAAGTCCCTGTCTCCTCCTATGGGACCGCCAGCCACTTCAACATAACCTGTCAGCACATAACCTTTTGTAGGATTAAAATTATTATCTGTGGTGTTTCTTGTAAGCTGGAGCAACACGCTAGAGACCGTCTTTTCACCAAGCTCGTCTCTTAATTCCTGAGAAGCGGAAGCAGACACATCGGATATGTCAACCGTTTCGAGTCGATATACAAAATCGCCCCTCAAGTTTTCGTTGAACTCCTTGCCCAGCTTTAAAGCTCCTCCTTGTTTTTCCTCATCGTATGCATAACCTGTAGATCCGCTTCTGTTGCGCTCGGAGGCGTACAAATCAAATCCAAAACTAAGCGGGTAATCAAAAATCCACGGCTCAGTCCAGCTCAGAAGATAATTTTTACGCACACTGCCAAACTCTGCCCTTAATTTAAGATCCTGCCCATCTCCTGTAAATGTCGGAAAATTAAAGATATCAAAATTCCTCTGTTCAATCTCTACAAAGCCTATGAGCTTGTCAACGGAAGAAAACCCTCCTCCAAAACTGAATTCGCCTGTCTTAGACTCCTTTACCTCTACTACCATGTCTTTCTTGTTTTCTGTATCAGTGTCCTCTGTGTCAAATGTTATATCTTCAAAAAACCCGAGATTATAAAGACGTTCTTTACTGCGCTGCAATTTTTTCCCGTCATACTGATCTCCCGGATTAAGCCTTAACTCCCGCCTTATCACAACGTCCTTTGTTTTAGTGTTTCCTCTCACATTGACCTTATTTACATAACAGATCTCGCCCTCAACTATATTGTAGACAACATCCACCCTGTCTGTGCTCATATTCAAAAGCGTATCCGGCTTTACCTTGGCCATTATATAGCCTTTATCAAAATAATATTCCTGAATAGCTGCTACCTCGCCGTGTAAAGCCACTTCTGTAAAAACATCTGATGGTCTTAATTTTAAAAGGGCCTTTAACTCTTCATCTGAAAAAATAGAATTACCGGCTATCTTGACATCGCCGGCAACGTATCTTCTCCCCTCTTCAAGCCTCACCACAAGCTCTATCCATTTCTTTTTTCCCTTTTCCCTGGACACCACTTCGTAATTAGTATCAACATCCAAAAATCCTTCGTTTCTATAAAAATTCTTTATTCGCTCCATGTCATCATCCACCACATCTTTTTTGTAAACACCTGAGCGAAATATGCCGGATGTCCGACTCTTCATTACCTTTAATATGTGCTTATCGCTAAACGCTGTATTCCCAATTACGCTCATGTTTCTCACAACTGCCTTTGTGCCTTCATCTATCCTGAAAAGAACAATGCCTTCGTCCACATCCTCAACAGTCTCCACCTCGTATGTGACTTTAACCCAGGGGTAGCCTGCGCGTTTATACAGATCTTCTATGGCGTCTGAGTCTTGTTTGAGTTTCCTCTCATCTGCAAATTCATTCAATTTTGATTTAATAACAGTTTTTAACTTTTCTTCCTTGTATTTCTTGTTACCGATGAACCTAAGAGATGTGAGCGGTGATTTCTCTTTGACTGTAAATATAACGCCTACACCATCCTGAACCTCTTCGATCGAAATACTGACATCGCTGAAATATCCCATGAGATACAGTCTCTTGACATCTTCATTGACTACCTTTTCTAAAAAGATGTCTCCTCTTTTTGTCTTTAGCTTAGCCAATATCTTTGCGCTCGAAACAGTCTTATTGTTCCTTACGTCCACATATTTGATAATCTTTCTAGGGGACTCTTCCTGGGCAAACATAGGGGCAGAAAAATACCCCCCTAAGAGAAATGAAACAGCTAGTAATATTATAGAAGTTTTTCTAATCATTATATTATTAACGAATATATCATATATATATTGTTATGTCAATCAAGGTTTAGTTCTTATTCAACTACTTCCTCAGCTACCATAGTAAGGTTCTCGAATCTCGCAAAATCTTTGATAAAAGTTAGTTTGATTGTGCCCACAGGGCCATTGCGCTGCTTCGCGACAATAAGCTCTGCTATGCCTCTATTTTCAGGCGTAGGGCTATAGTACTCTTCTCTTAATAAAAGTCCTACCAGATCCGCGTCCTGCTCTATAGCGCCTGATTCTCGCAAGTCTGAAAGCTGTGGTCTATGGTCCTGCCTCGTTTCTACTGCCCTTGAAAGCTGGCTCACTGCTATTAATGGTACGTGTAATTCTCTTGCGAGCGCCTTTAAAGATCTTGATATCTCTGAGATCTCCTGCTGTCTATTTTCAGAGCCTGGGAGCCCCTGCATTAGCTGAAGATAATCCACTATTATTACCTGTATGTCATGTTGGGATTTTAATCGCCTTGCTTTTGCCCTTAATTCAAGAACAGAAAGCCCGGCAGTATCGTCTATAAAAATAGGCGCGTCTGAAAGCTTGCCTGCGGCGCTTGTAAGACGCGGCCAGTCAGATTGGGATAAAAACCCTGTTCTTACGCTATGCGCGTTTACGCGTGCGTGAGCGCAGAGCATTCTCTGCGCCAATTGTTCTTTGGACATTTCAAGGCTAAAGATAGCGAGCGGCGTTTTTTCAACCAGGCCAATGTGCTCTGCAATAGAAGTAACGAGCGCGCTCTTGCCCATTGACGGGCGACCTGCGAAAATTATAAGGTCCGAAGGATGTAATCCTGCTGTCAGGCTGTCAAGATCGCTGAAGCCAGTCGCGACTCCAGTGACATGCGCCTTTTTCTGATATAGCCTATCAATTGTCTCTATGCTATCTTTTATTATCTCTTTGATGGGAGAAAAATGCGTATCCATCTTACTGGAAGAGATTTCGAATATGGTACGCTCTGCCCTATCCAAGATCTTTCGCACATCGCCCTGCGCATCATAGCTTTCAGAGATAATGTTAGTAGAAACAGATATAAGACTGCGCAGTATGCTCTTTTCTCTTACAATACTACCGTAGTGTTTTACATTCGCAGCTGTTGGCACTACTGTCGTAAGTCCCGTTATATACGTAGCGCCGCCTATCCTCTCCAGGTCTTCTGTCTTTTTTAGTCCCTCTATTAATGTAACTATATCAACTGCATTACCTTTGCTGTATAGCTGCAATATGCATTCGAAGATCTTGCGATTCGCGTCATTGTAAAAACAATTCGCATCCAGAATATCTATGGCGTCAGCAATGGCATTCTCTTCTATGAGCATAGAACCCAGCACTGCCATTTCTGCCTCTAGATTCTGAGGCGGCATTTTTTCAAGATGCATGTCTACCTTGTCCATATAATCCTTTTGGCATTTATTGGCACTGTTTTGGCACACTGAAGTGTGCCCTACAGCTGCTATAAGCTGCTGTTGTGTGCCCTTAACATTTTGTCTCAAAATTACTTTTTAACTACCCAAACTTTCACCGCGCCGGTGACTTCGGGATGGATCTTTACAGTAATGTGGTATACGCCGAGTTTCTTTATTGGCTCTTCAAGAATTATCTTTCTCTTGTCCAGAGAAACCCCGGCGTCCTCAAAGGCCTTTGAGATATCCTGCGTGGTCACGCTTCCAAAAAGCCTGTCGTCATCACCTGCCTCAACAGGGATAGTGCAAGAGACTTGTGAAAGTTTTTCTTTGAGTTCTTCAGCTACTTTTTTTTCCTTCGCAAGGACCTGTATCTTTTTTTTCTTTATCTCATCTATTATCTTCTGATTTGAGCCTGTTGCCGACTTTGCCAGGTTTTTTGGAAAAAGAAAATTTCTAGCATAACCTTCTTTGACCTGAACCACCTCGCCCATTGAGCCAAGTTTTTTTACATCCTCTATTAATATCACTTTCATAGTTGCTCCTTCAAATTATTATTTTAACGCAAATAGCAGCGAAAATTCGCGTTTAATTATTCTCCCACGTATGGCAAAAGTGCTACGTACCTTGCCTGTTTTATGGCACGCGCTACAACCCTCTGGTGCTTGGCGCAATTCCCTGTTATGCGGTTCGGCAGAATCTTTCCCTTCTCAGTGATAAACCTTTTTAGCTTTATCACATCCTTGTAATCCACCTGATCTACTTTATCCGCGCAAAACTTGCAAAACTTCTTCTTAAAAAAAAGTTTTCGTTTCGGGCCTTTCTTCTTGCCCTTTTGGAATCTACCTTTTTGCTTTTGAAAACTACCTCGTCTCTCTCCTGGCATCTGCATCCTCCCTTGTTTAATTCCAAAATCCAAATGACAAAATCCAAATGAATTCCAAATCCCTAATGTCAAATTTGGCATTTGGAATTAAGTGATTCATTTGTCATTTGAAATTTGTCATTTGTCATTAGTATTAAAACGGTACCTCTTCATCCGTCTTTAGTCCTGCGCTCTCTGTAATCTCGCTGCCTTTTGAAATCTCGCCAGAAGCCTCTGCATCTGCGCCAGTCCCCTGCGAGGAGCGCTGTGTACCCAAAAACTGGACCCTGTCCGCGACAACATCCAGCGAACTTTTCTTTTGACCTTCTTGCTCCCATGACCTGTACTGCAGGCGGCCTTCTATAAAAACAAGCCGGCCTTTATTCAAGTATTGGCTGCAGCTCTCTGCCTGTTTTCCAAAGACTACGATTCGGACAAAACATACTTCGTCTTTTTTCTCTCCCTGCTGCGTTACATATCTACGATTCACTGCCAGACCAAACGTGGCGACAGGAGCCCCGCTAGGCACATAACGCAACTCAGGATCCCTTGTAAGGTTCCCCATCAAAAATACCTTATTAAAATTGGCCATCTCATCATTCCTTTCTGTTTTCTTAATGCGAATTCTAGCGAATCCAACGCTGATATTCGCGGATATTTGTCCCTCGATTTTGCTCGGGACTAAGAATCCTGAGCTTGTCGAAGGATTCGCGTTGGATTCGCGTTGAAATTATTTAACAAGAATCGATGTCCTTAATATTGATTCGTTCAGATTAAAAGAGCGTTTGATCTTGGTTATCGCGTCAGGATCTATATCAAAATTCACAAGATAATACACTCCCTCTTTGAATTTCTTTATAGGAAAAGCCATTCTCTGCTTGCCCATTTCCTTGAAATCCTCTGAAGACACTTTATTTTTTTCTAAAGTATCCTTGATCTGTTTTAGTGTCTTGTCAAGTCCATCCTGGCTAAGATCTGGTTTAATAATAAATATAGCCTCGTAACTCTTCATCTTTAACCTCCGTTATATTTGTTCATTGCTGTATCAACGCCATGTTTTGCCCAACACTCGCACACCTCAGAAGAACGCTTTAAGATATCTGGCAAGAGCATCCGTTCTTTCTTTGTAAACATACTAAGTACATACTTTGAGCAGTCCTTAATAACTGTTCTCCCCTTGATGCCAATTCTCATCCTGGAAAACTCATTCGTACCTAAAACATCTATTGTTGAACCCAGACCTTTGTGCCCACCGCTAGAGCCCTTGGGCTTTATTCTTAACTCTCCAAACTCAAGAGCTATATCATCCACTACCAATAATATATCGCTCAAGTTCAGCTTAAGCCAATTCACCATGGAGCGTACAGAGTGCCCTGAAAGATTCATGAAGGTTTGGGGCATTGTAAGAACTACATTTTCCTTGCCCACAACGCCTTCTCCTGTAAACGCCTTGAAGCGCTTATTGGATTTCAACTTTATACCATGTTTTTCTGCAAATTCCTCCAAAACCAAAAACCCTATGTTGTGTCGAGTAAGAGTGTATTTATCCCCGGGATTTCCTAAGCCAACTATAAGCTTCATGTATTGTTGTGAGTTATGAGGGTGTGTTGTGAGCTGTGGGTCGGGCTGTGAGGATGGGTTGTGTGTTTTTACTCACTGCCCACAACTCACAACTCGACCCACAACCCATCCTCATCCTCACAACTATTCCTTCTTCTTCTCTTCCTTAGCAGCTGCTGCTGGTTTTTCTGCACCTTCACCTGCTTCAGCTTCTTCAGGTGTTTCTTTCTTCTCCTTTATTACCTCTGGCTCCTGCAAATCTCCTTCAGCAGGCGCTGCCACAAGATCTTCTACGCTCTTAGGATGCTCCACACTAAAGACAACACCCTCAGGATCATCCAATACCTTTACGCCTTCTGGCGCAATAACGTCTTTTACGTGTATTGACTCGCCCATTTTTAGATTAGTTATGTCTATTTCGATCTTTTCAGGAATACTGGTAGGTAGGCACTCCAGCTCCAATTCCCATAAGACATGCTGCAACACGCCGCCATCCTGCTTAACTCCTATGGCTTCGCCTTTTGCTGCTATCGCCACCTTTACCTTGAGCGTATCGGTCAAAGATATCTCTTGAAAATCCACATGCAACAATACATCCTTTATAGGATCTCTCTGTATATCCTTGACTATAACAGTGCGCTCTTTTTTCTTTTTTGCGTCATCTATGCAGAGCTTTATTATAACGTTTTCTCCTGCCTCTGTATGAAGAGTCCTAAAAAGTTCTTTTTTGTCTATCTTCAAAGACTGCGTATCCTCGCCTTTTTTATAGACAACTGCTGGCACAAGGCCATTGTTTCTTAATTTCTTGTTGATCTCCTTGCCTGTTCCCTCTCTCAAGCTCACGTGTAGCTCTACGAAATCCATTGTATTTTCTCCTTTTTAATCAAACAAACAACTTACTGATTCCTCGTTGTGTATCCTCTTTATTGCTTCTGCTAAAAGAGGCGCTATAGATAGTACTTTTATTTTTTTGTGCTTTTTACCATCCTCCACAGGAATGGTATTTGTTACCAGCAATTTCTTTAGAGCAGATTTTTCTATGCGCTGTATTGCCGGGCCTGACAAAACAGGATGCGTGATCGCGGCATAAACATCTTTTGCGCCCGCGCGCTTCAAGGCTCCGGCTGCCTCAACAAGAGACCCGGCAGTAGCTACTAAATCATCTACCAGCAATACATGTCTTCCTTTTATCTCTTCCTCGCCCAGAATATTCATGACCTCTGTATCTTCTCCTGAAATCCTTCTCTTATCCACTATGGCCAATGGCGCGTCTAGCCTCTTTGCATAGCCCCTGGCCATTTTTATCCCGCCCACATCTGGGGATGCAACCGTAAGATCCTTGATCTTTAGTTTCTTAAAATAGTTGACGAATGTGTTAACTGCGAAAAGATGGTCTAAGGGTATATCAAAAAAACCCTGTATCTGGCCTGCGTGCAGATCCACTGTAAGCACCCTATCAGCGCCTGCAGTGGTCAAAAGATTTGCCACCAGCTTAGCGGTTATTGGAACTCGCGGCTGGTCCTTGCGGTCCTGTCTCGCATATCCAAAATAAGGCAATACCGCTGTAATCCTCTTTGCAGAGGCCCTCTTTAAGGCATCCAGCAATATCAATAGTTCCATAAGATTGTCATTCACGGGAGGACATGTTGACTGCACTATAAATACGTCCTTGCCGCGCACATTCTCTTCTATTTTTACAAATACCTCTCCCTCGCTAAAGACAGTTACGATGGCTTTCGAAAGGGGCATCTTCAGGTGTTTGACTATCTCTTTTGCCAGAGTCGTGTTAGAATTACCTGTAATAATAGAAGCGGTCTTGTTCATAGTTCACCTCTTTTTTAGTATCTTGGCAGGAATACCCACGACAGTCTTTCCGGCAGGTACGCTATGATTCTTGGTAACAACACTGCCAGCTCCGGTTACGGCGCCCTTGCCTACCTTGACAGGCGCAATTAATACAGTGCCTGTACCTATAAAGGCATTGTCATCGATAACAGTTTTATGCTTGCGTTTTCCGTCGTAATTTGCAACTATTGTGCCAGCGCCAATATTGACGCGCTTGCCTATTACAGTATCACCTATATAGCACTGATGGCGGATCTTTGTGGCCCTGCCTATTTTAGAGCGTACTATTTCTACAAAGTTTCCGATGGAAACTTCCTCATCTAGCACTGTACCTTGCCGCAATCTCGCAAACGGACCAATGCTGCATTTCCGACCTATTTTAACATCATTATCTATAAATGTATAGGGGTATATTACTGTATCCCTTTTTATCTCCACGCCCTCCTGTATATAAGTATTGTTCGGGTCAATAATGCTTACGCCCTTTTGCATAATATCAGTCAGGACCCTGCGCCTTACTGCCTCCTCTGCCTGCATTAAGTCGCTGCGTGTATTCACGCCCAAGAATTCTTCAGCCTCATCAGTGGAAACAGAATCCACTGCTATGTTTAATTTAGCCAGAATCTCTATAGTATCTGTAAGGTAATATTCCTTTTTTCTATTGTTTGGTCTGATCTCCTGGAGCGCATCAAAAAGCGCGTCTTTATCAAAACAATACACGCCCACATTTATCTCTTCTATCACCTTCTCGTAGATCGAGGCATCTGTCTCTTCTATTATCTTCATGATCTTATCATTTCCGGAACGTAAAACTCTGCCATAACCAGTAGGGTTCTTCAGATGAGAGGTAAGAAGCGTGCAGCCAGAACGTGTAGATATATGCCTTGAGATAATCTTTCTCAATGTCTCGGCTTTCAATAAAGGCACGTCCCCGCATGTTATAAGAACCGTATCTATTTTATTATCTTTTAAAAGAACGTTTTTCGTCTTTAAGACCGCGTCTCCGGTGCCAAGAAGTTTATCCTGCTTAATACATTTAACTCCTGTTAAGTTCTCTTGCACCAGGTCAGACCCATGACCAATTACAACTATGGTATTCTGTATGCCTATAGATTTTAAAGTAAGCAGTGGATAGTTTATCATCGGTTTCCCGCAAATAGTATGAAGCACTTTGGGGATCGAGGAGCACATCCTTGTACCTTCACCAGCAGCTAAAATCACAGCAGCTATATTATGCATAGAATTTTCCTACCTTTAATCTCTACGAAGCCAAGAACGAAAGTTTCTTAGCGAAGTAGGATGGTTGCCCGGCCAGGACTCGGCGCTTCGCCTATTCGGCGAAGTCGGCCACCCGTTTTGCTTACGCTGCTCCTATTTGTCGCAGCTCTCCCTCGCTAATCGCTCGGCGCAAAACTCCCTTCGAGTCTTAATTCAAAATTGGTTGCCCGGCCAGGACTCGGCGCTTCGCCTATTCGGCGAAGTCGGCCACCCGTTTTGCTTACGCTGCTCCTATTTGTCGCAGCTCTCCCTCGCTAATCGCTCGGCGCAAAACTCCCTTCGAGTCTTAATTCAAAATTGGTTGCCCGGCCAGGACTCGAACCTGGAAACTCAGCTCCAAAAGCTGATGTGTTACCATTACACTACCAGGCATTGTTTTTCGTTATATGCTATAGGTCTTGCTCTTTTCTGCCTCGTAAGCAGCCAGGACCTTTTTCTGGATATGTTCCCTGCACTCAACAGTTATGGGATGCGCAATATCTTTATGCTCTGACTGCCGCGCATCGTGTTGGGCCTCTGGAGTAACAGCTACGGGTGCCTTTGCGGGAATAGCAGCGCTGCATTCATTGCAAAATTTACTTCTGGCTTCGTTCTTATGCCCGCATTTCGGGCACGATTCTTTCATTCTGCGAGACGGCATTGCCACAAAAAGCCCGTTCTTCCCCTCTATGACCTTTATATTCCTTACCACGAATGCATTCTCAATAGTTATGGTAGCGTAGGCGCGTAACTTATTGTTCAACCCCTCTTTTGGAAATATCCTAACCTCAGTTATCTCCATAGATGCCTCCAGTGTTCGTTTTTACAACAAATGATCTCAGCCCATCTTTCTCCGGCAGCCTCTCTGCTATTTTCATCGCCTCCTCCCTGCTTTTAACTGTGCAGAATACCGAAGGTCCACTCCCAGATAAAAACACAGGCGTTCCAGCTGCCTGTGACAATAAAACCCTGATTTCATTTATATCCCGGTCATAACCTCCCAGGACCTCCTCAAAAACATTGTAGCAATTCGTGCCCACTAAAGATATATCTTTATTTTTAATACTCGAGGTAATGTCTTTGATGTTAAAGCGTTTTGTTTTTCTCTTGTGGGCATCAAACCTTTTGTACATTTCGGCTGTCGAGACAGACAGTTCAGGTTTTATAACCACATGTGACAAAGAACAATCTGTATTTACTGGATCTAAAGTGTCTCCTCTGCCAGTGCCTATTGCAAAAGGGTTATCCTGCATAAAAAACCCTACGTCTGCGCCTATACTTGAAGCGATCGATAAAATTTTCTCAAAGGGCACAGCCAGTTCAAATCGTTCATTTATAGAGCGAAGAGCTGATGCTGCATCGCTTGAGCCTCCTCCTAGTCCGGCAGAGACAGGTATATTTTTTTTAACTACTATCTCCAAACCCAGATCAACATTGGCTTCTTTTAAAAGAGCCTTAACAGCCTTGTAAACAATGTTATCCTTACCTGAAGGGCATATGCCATAAGGTTCTATTTTTACCTCAAGGGTCTTGTCTTTTTTTCTTATGAGGATCTCGTCTTTTAAATCTATTTTTTCAAAGATCGTTTCTATATCATGGTAACCGTCAGGTCGTTTTCCAAGAACATCGAGATAAAGATTTAACTTTGCCGGGGCATAAACGGTGAATTCGTGCATATCAGCCTTCAGCTATCAGCCTTCAGCTATCAGCCATTTGAGGACTGAAGACTTACTTCTTTCTCGCGATAACCCTTTTTGCTGCTTTCGCAATGTCTTCTGCGGTTAATTCGAATATCTTAAAAAGCTCATCAGGGTCGCCTGATTCCCCAAATCTATCTTTTACGCCAATGAATTCCACTGGCACAGGATATTCCTGTATCAAGACTTCACACACGCTAGAACCCATGCCGCCTGCTATAGTATGTTCTTCAGCCGTTACTATAGCGCCTGTTTCTCTAGCGGCTTTTAAAATCGTGGTCCTATCAATCGGTTTTACTGTGTGTAAATTAATAAGACGCGCGTCAATACCTTGCTTTTTTAAAATCTCGCATGCGACAAGCCCTTCACCAACTTCATGGCCGCAGGCTATGATCGTAACGTCCTTGCCATCTCTTAAAACATCTGCTTTGCCTATTTCAAAAATGCCTTCCTCTTTTGTAATATTTGGTTCTTTCGCCCTGCCCAGCCTTAGATATACAGGTCCTTTGCAAGAAGCGCTGGCAATGGTTGCTTTTTTAGCCTCTATGGCATCGCACGGCACAATTACTGTCATGTTAGGCAGGATACGCATAAGCACAATCTCTTCTATTGCCTGGTGCGTTGGGCCGTCTGGCCCTACTGACACGCCTCCGTGCGTTCCGGCTATTTTTACGTCCAGATTCATGTATGCGACTGAGACCCGCACCTGATCCCAGGCCCTGCCTGCGGCAAATACGCCGAATGTGCAGGCAAAGGCTATTTTGCCTGAAAGCGCCATGCCTGCTGCAGTAGATATCATATCCTGTTCACTCACGCCCATTGAAAAAAATCTCTCAGGAAATTTCTTTTTAAACCAGCCTGCGCGCGTAGAATCTGTCAGATCTGCTGAAAGCACCACTATATCCTGACGGGCATTACCCAACTCCACAAGTCCTTCACCGAATCCGTCTCTTGTTGGTTTTTTATCCATTAATGCTCCTCGCTTCGTCACATGTTTCTTGTTTTGGCACATGTTCTGGCACACTGAAGTGTGCCCTACAGCTGCTGTAAGCTGCTGTTAACTTAATTCTTTTAACGCCTTTTCTAATTCCTCTTCTGTTGGAGCTACACCGTGATATTTATTCTGGTTTTCAAAAAATGAAACGCCTTTTCCCTTCACAGTATGCGCTATTATCAAAGTGGGTTTTCCTTTTATGGTCTCTGCTTTATCGTAAGCTTCTACCACTTCTTTGATGCTATGCCCATCTATCTCAAGCACTTCCCAGTTAAACGCGCGCCATTTTTCTTTAAGCGGTTCAAGAGCTTTTGTGTCTTCAATCCTTCCGTCTATTTGAAATTTATTATTATCCACTATGCCGCATAGACTATCTAATTTATAATGCGCCGATGTGAGGGCTGCTTCCCATATCTGTCCTTCATCGAGCTCGCCATCTCCCATAAGACAATAAACGCGCTTAGGGTCTTTATTTAACCTTGCGGCAAGCGCGTACCCATTCGCGATTGAAAGGCCCTGGCCCAAAGAACCAGTTGACGCCTCGATGCCTGGCAGCCCGATCTGGGGATGCCCTTGAAGCCGCGTACCTGTTTTTCTCAATGTGCACAGCTCTTTCTTATCAAAAAAATTCATGTGCGCAAGTACTGCGTATAACGCGGGACAGGCATGGCCTTTTGAAAGCACAAAGATGTCACGCGTGTCGCAAAGCGGCCTGTCAGATTCACATCTGAACTTATAAAAATAAAGCCCCACGACAAGCTCCACCATGGAAAGCGATCCACCTGTATGGCCTGAGCCGGCACAAGTAAGC
Source organism: Candidatus Omnitrophota bacterium (assembly GCA_042571405.1). Lineage (GTDB taxonomy): Bacteria > Omnitrophota > Gorgyraeia > Gorgyraeales > Gorgyraeaceae > Gorgyraea. Next base: position 38,764 of record JBHPHU010000004.1, read on the forward strand.
ATTTTTACTATTTCAATCCGAATCTCTTTTGCTATCTTTTCTAATTCTTTGATATCAGCTCTTCTTTTTGACATAGCTCATCCAGTTTCCTTTGAACTTCTTTGTTATCGTTAAGCTGGAGTGATTTCTGCCAGGCCTCCTTGGCCTGATCAAACGCGCCTGTCTTAAAACACGCGTCTCCCAGATGATCATATACTACAGGATCATCACCTATCAGCTCTATTGCTCTCTCAAGTTCCAACCTCGCCTCCTCGAACAACCCTCTCTTATAATAAACCCATCCCAGACTGTCTGCATAAGCGCCGTTATTCGGACTCATGGAGAGCGCCTTTCTTACAAAACGGTCTGCCTTGTCAAGGTTAATGCCTTCCTCAGCGTATATGTATCCAAGATAATTCAACACCTCAGGATCATCGGAACTGAGCTCCAGCGATCTCTCCAGCTGCAAAAGAGCGTCTTTTCGATAACCCGCATCTTCAAGCATTGCCCCCAGATAAAAATGAGACTTTGGGTTAAAAGGGTCTGCTTCTATGCTTTTTTTGTACGCCTCTATCGCAAAGTTCTTGTCGCCTTTTTCACTGTGACAAAATCCCAAGGCAAGATAGATATCTTCTGTTCTTTCCTCAAGAAGAAGCGCTTCTTTCAAAAGTCCTATGGCGTCATCTATCCTGGAATCCGCAACATAGATATAACTAAGCTCTATATACGCGACAACGTCCTCAGGGTCAAATTTCAGCAAGAGTTTATACTGGCGTATGGCCTCTTTTACGTTGTCCATCTGAAAATAGAGCTGACCCAGCTGGCGATATAGCTTTGTATTTACGGGATCGAGTTTTATGGACTCCTGATAATGCTTTATCGCTCCCTCTATGTTATTATTTATTTCGAAGAGTACTGCCAGAGCTAAATGAGCCTCCAGGTAATCTGGTTTCAGCTTTATTGCTTTTTTAAATTCTTTCGCCGCGGCCTTAATCCGCGTTGCTCTTGTATACACTACTCCCAGATTAAAATGGATCAGCGGCGAATCTTTTCTTTCCCCCACGAGTTCCTCGTAGATCTTTATAGCCCTGTCCAAGTCCTGGCCAAGTATATACATATCTGCCAGAGATGTAAGAATAGCAAGGTCCTTTGGGTCGCTTTTTAAGATCTCTTCGTATTCTTTTGCTGCCTCATCATAATTTTGCTGAGAGGTATAAATAAGAGCGAGCAAGAATCTGGCGCGGCTATTTTTTTTGTCGAGCTGAGCTGCCTTTTTGAGACTTATAATGGCTTCGTTAGCCTTGCCAAGTTTTACATAAGCTGCGCCTAATCTATAATGCACCGGCGCCGCGTCAGGATCGATCTTAACTGCCTTCAGGTATTCTTCTATCGCCTGGGAGACATTGCCTTCATTGTCATAAATCATACCCATAGAATAATGGGCGTATGAACGGGGCGCTATGGACGGGGCAGCTTCTTTCTCTGCTATCTTCAGAATTTCCTTGCTGGGGCTAAACGCTGTGCGTTTCTTTGCCTTCTGAGTAGACACACATCCTGCCCCATGCAAAGCCACTATCCCTGCAATCACTAAGATTAATAAATGTCTTGAAGTCATGATCACTGTTGTTATAACACAGATTGCCACAGATTAAAAGATACAAGATGATCACAGATAAAGTTATCTGCGATCATCTGTTCAAAATCTGTGATCATCTGCGTATCACTTCTTCTTGTGTCTATCTCTTCTGCGTCTTTTTTTTCTCTTATGAGTCGATATCTTTCTGCGTTTTCGCTTACGTCCACACGGCATTGTATGCCTCCTTATGATATTTACGCAATAACTTTATTCAGCGGGTATTCAATGATTCCCTGGGCGCCTTGTTTTTTCAGCTTTGGGATAATATTACGGACTATTGTTTCCTCGACTATAGTCTCTATAGCGCACCATCCTTTTTGAGAAAGCTTTGAGATGGTGGGTTTTTTCATGGCAGGGAGAACAGAGATTATTTTTTTTAGATTCTTTTCTTCCACGTTCATCTTCAGGCCTACTTTTTCCTCAGCTGCCAATGCGCCTTTTAAAAGAAGCGCTATGGATTCTATCTTCTGCCGCTTCCACTGATTCTTCCAGGAGACCTTATTCGCCACTACTAGCGTAGTTGACTCGCAAATCGTATCAATAATGCGAAGGTTGTTGGCCCTGAGACTTGCGCCTGTCTCTGTAAGTTCAACTATTGCGTCCACAAGACCTGCGCCTACCTTTGCCTCTGTCGCGCCCCAGCTAAATTCTACATCCACGCTTACCTTTTTCTTCTTGAAATAGGCCTTTGTGGCATTGACAAGTTCAGTAGCTATGCGTTTTCCCTTGAGATCCTTTGCGCTTCTTATCTTTGAATCCTTTGGCACCGCCAAAACCCATCGTACTGGCCGAAGACCCTGCTTACCGTATATAAGATCGCACACCTTTACGACCTGTTTGCCGCTCTCTATGGTCCAGTCATTGCCTGTAATGCCGCAATCAAGCGCGCCATCAGCAACATACCTTGCCATTTCCTGCGCCCTTAATAAAAACGGCGCGATCTCCTCATCATCTATAGATGGGAAATAACTTCTAGACCCTATAGATATATTAAAACCTGCTTTTTTAAACATCCGGACAGTAGCCTCTTGCAGGCTCCCCTTAGGAAGCCCAAGTTTTAACTTCATTATCGATCCCCTTCTTCTTATTCTTTCTAGAATAGCGTTTTTACTCTTTTTTACGCGAGTTTTGGGATTAATAGTCCAAGGCCTGCGTACCTTTATACGCCTGGCCTTTTTTGCACCCCGTTCCAAATCTTTGATTTGGCCCTCATATTGATTTAATAATTCTAAAAACATACATACCCCTAAATCATTCCACATCCAATAAGATTTGAAACGGGGCACGTAGCTGAATTATTATACAAGGTGGGTAAGATTTTGTAAAGAGGAAAGTTAGAGTGCTAGTAATCGGTGAATTATCAGGGGTACCATGCGCTAATATTGTTCGAGCGAAGCCCATCAGGGCAAAGTCGAGAACTAAATCAACTTCTAGACCTGCCCCGTACCAAATATCTTCTCGACAAGCTCGAAGAATATTGGTTACCACCTGTGTTAACCCACCGGTTACGAGTACTAGCTTCTCGTATCTTTTTGCTTGTAAAAAAAGACCTTGTCATTACGCCTTGCTTTGAAGGGTAGCTTTATGCCTACTTGTTTACCTTTTTCTGTAAAGGTGACTGCCTTACCGCCTATTTGCATCTCTTTTACTTCTGCGATCGATAAAGGCGTGCTCTTTCCGTAGATCGCGATCCTGTCTCCTATTTTAACGCCCTGGTTCCTTATATGTATGGCCGCGACGTTATTTTTATTGTAAAAATTCACCACTTCTCCTAAAAAGATCTTTTCGTATTTGCTGCTTACAGGACCAGCTCCTGTATCATCCGGCGTCTTCCAGAAAAATCCACTCGTAAATCCTTTATTGTAGACCGAGCTCAGTTTGCGTTTGAGTATTTTTTTTAACTGCGCGCTCAGATTGCCTTCAAAGAACGCGTCTATCGCAGTCCTGTATACAGAAGTTACCTCTTTCGCATACTCAGGATTACGCATTCTGCCTTCTATCTTAAAAGAATCAACACCTATTTCTATAAGCTTGTCGATAAAATCTATGGTACATAAATCCTTGGGGCTCAATATATAGTCTTTGCCCAAAATATACTTGTTGCCTTTTTCTTCCAGATCAGTGATGAGATATTTTCTCCTGCAGGGCTGGATACACTTGCCTCTATTCGCCGATTTTGCAAATGAATACGACGATAAAAAACATCTCCCTGAAAGACTCACACACATAGCGCCGTGAATAAAAGTTTCTATCTCGCAGTTTATTTTTTCTTTTCTGATGGACTTTATGATATCCTTTATTGCTTCAAAGCTGCACTCTCGCGCCAGCACAATCCTCTTTACACCCAGCGAACTATAAAATTTCACTGCAGAAAAATTTGAAACACTTGCCTGAGTTGATAAATGAACCCTGAGGCCCAATTCTTTAGCTATGCTGAGAACAGCCATGTCCCATGCAATAACTGCATCCACTTCTGCTTTTTTAGCCTTTTTCAAAATCCTACTGACCTTGTTTAGCTCATCATTGTATACAATAGTATTTATGGCCAGATATCCTTTTCTGTCATTTTTATGCAATAGCTTCATTACCTTATCTAGCTCGAGTAAATCAAAATTTTCCGCGCTGTGACGCATGTTTAAATCTTTTACGCCAAAATATACGCTATCTGCCCCGTATTTTATAGCAGTCTGCAGCCCGGCCCAAGACCCTGCCGGAGCCACAAGCTCAATTTTCTTACGTTTCATACAATTCCTTTTACTTTGGATAACCTACTGGCTGAGTGAGTGTTATACCTTGATCATCTCTAAGGTTCATTGCTTTTGACAAGGCTGGTTTATCGACCCAACCCAAGACAACAGTTGACAATCCTTCTGATGCGCAGAAAAGATATACATTTTGACTGATAAACCCTGTATCAGTTGCTGAATAAAAAATCGTCCCTTCATTGCGCCCGCCCATTTTTGAAAAATCAGCCACATATATGAGATTAATAGGAGCTATTTGCGTAAAAGACTGAAGCCCGGTAAACTCCCGCACATCCTTAGCCATGATCGGCTCTAAGGTGTGCTTTTGGGCATTGTATAAGTATAATCCTTTTTCCATCGCTACATAGATCCCTATTTCTTGCGAGTTTTTTGCAGTGGGGGCTGTAAGGTTTCCAGAATCAAGTCTGTTTACACCGGAAGCAGCCCATAAAAGATTTGAAATAAGCTCAAGGGAAAGTTCCTTGGAGCTGAATTGTCGCTCTGATCTTCTTTCCTTAAGCGCCTGCATTAATAATGCGCCTCTTTCAAGCTGAGGTTTTAAAAGTTCGATAGTCCCTAATTCTTCGGCCAAAACATTAGAGTCCCCCGCCAAAAAAACCATTGAAAAAACCATTAACATTAAAATCATCCTTACATGAATCATGCGTTACCTCCTTAACTATCGAATGACGGAACTTGAGGGAGCTCTCCGGCCAGGGCCTTTTTTATCATCACTTTGACATCATCGCTAAAATCCTGCGTAACCATCCATTCCAAATATCTCCGATCATTTTTAAGTATGCTCTTTATATGTTTTTTCTTCCCATATTTACCGAATGTGGGGTACAGCTCGCCGTTCCACCAGCAAAACTTCCGTCCTTTATCAAAATAAGCGCTGGAACGCTCGTAATCAAAATCTTTCAGAGACTCTATGCCTTGTTCTACAGCCCCATACCTTTTAACCTGCGCGTCAAATATCTCGACAGTTGCTTCAGCGTCCCCCAAAGCAGAATGCGCGTTATCAAGCTTTTTACCGCAGTATAACTGATAAGCGGCTGTTAAATCTCTTTTTTCATGTATGTGGTAAACTTTTTGCGCATCATATATATTGCGCTCGCGCCAATAAAAACTGAAGTCCGCGTCAAAAAACTCACGCTCAAGCACAGGGAGGTCAAACCTCAGGATATTAAATCCGCCGAGATCGGAATCACCTATAAATTCCAGCACTTCCTTGGCTATGTCCTTAAATCGCGGCGCGTCTTTCACGTCGTCATCTACAATATTAATAATGCGACTTACATTAGGCGGAATAGGTATGCCGGGATTAACGCGTTTTACATAAGTCTCTCTTGAACCATCCGGCAATAATTTGATCATGCCGACCTCAACTATTTTATCTTTCTCAATCCATGTGCCAGTAGTCTCAAGATCAAACACCACTAAAGAACGCGGCAATTTCATTTTTTCACCTCTCATCTAATCATCAACGCGATGAAACTCGCTAACATCAACATTACAACAGCGATAACTATTATTTTATACCGTGAATGTTTTAAACTGCCCATAAAGCCTATAGCACGTCCTAAGTTTTCCCCGCAATAAAGACACCTTATCGCATCATCATCATAAATAGGCTGTTTACAGTGAGGGCAAATATATTCAGACATTGGTGTATTTATTATAGGTTATTGGAAGAATAAAGACAAGGTGGAAATAATGGCAACACGGGAATGAGTGGATTAATACTTTATTGTAAAATTCATGCCGAATTCTTTGGAATTATTCTTTGGCTCCCATGCAACCATAGGGATTATCCCATAGTAGCTATAGTATGCCTTTTCTGACTCTGCGATACTCCAATATCTTATAAAAGGTTCTATAAAAAAATCTATTTTTTCTCCTTTATTATGAAACTTTATAGAACCCCTGTAACCATGGCCATTGCCTTGATTGTTTTTTATGTCAACATAACCGGGGATGGCTCCAAGAAGGCTCATTTGTTTTCCGCGACAAAAATAATCATATTCCAGCTTCACCTCAACATAATCACCATCTTCAAAAACAGTGATGCTTTCTATCCCTATCGGTATATAATAATAGTTTGATTGTCTTTCATAACCAGCTGCGCCTGCAGTGCTAATTTTCCCAGCCATATCATCATTTAAATATCTATAGCCATACCCGACATAAGGCGTAATTATCGAGTTATCTGAAACAAACAAACTATATCCTCCCAGACCTCGAATTTCAAATATGCGGTCATCTATACCGTCTATTCTGCTACCGGACTCCGATGTATAATCTACCTGCCCATAGCTTCCTCTTGCTTCTATCTTTAACATAGACCTATCATTATCTAAAGACAATGGCGGCACCCAACCGCGATAAGTAAAAGCAACATTCACTCCACACATCCCACCTTTCTGTTTCATTACGCTAGGTTCTTTATAAGTGATGTACGAGGTTTCAAATCCTATCTCGACTCCTAAATTGCCAGGGGGAGTCTCCGATGTATTTGCAAAACTCTGCCCTGCTAAAATAAATATTAAAAATATCGTTGATGTTAATATTTTTTTCATCTGACCTATACCCTTTTTAAATTTAACACACAAAAAGAAGTTTACCTTATAACATATACTTAGTCAAGATTCTGCCTTGTTGTATTCGTGAGTACCTTGTCGTTATGATCCCAAATTAGTCTAACTTTTGGCTGGAGCAGTATTCGCTGATTATGGAAGTAAAGGCATCAGCATAGGTCTTTGCTTTTTTGGCCCCTACTCCGAATACTGTGGCAAAGGCTTCTTTTGTGGTGGGTTTGATGATGGTCATGTCTTTTAAGGATTTGTCTCCGAATATTATAAAAGCTGGGACACGATGCTTAAAGGCAAGCTCTGCTCTTTTCCTGCGAAGCATCTGAAATAATTCCTGATCTATGCCTTGCCATTCTTTTTCTTTTATCTCTCTGCTTTTTTTTGCTATCTCTTTTTTCTTTTTGGCCAAGAGCGGTTTTACCAGCGACGGGGTAATTTCGCCTTTTAGCACCTTTATCGCGGAAGGCGTAAGCGAAAGCGTAGAATATTCTCCCTCTCTTATCAAAAAATCCTGGCCTATCATCTGCTCTATCATGTATCTTATGAATTCCAAAGAAGCATCAGCCATTGAGCCGAATTTGGATAGATTCTGATGGCCTCTTTTTTCAACATTGTCAGTCAGATGTCCTTTCAATATATTGGCTATATGCCCTGCTCCAAATCCGTAAGATATCTCCTGCGTAGCCTCATACACACAAAACAATATATCCTGTCCTATCTTTAATGGGTTTTCTACCATATCAAATTCGTTCAGGCAATAATCGCATGCCTCGCAGGAATTTTTGTCATACGCCTGGTCAAAATAAGCTGCGATAGCCTTATGTCTGCATTGGGGCTTTGAACAAAAATGATATATTGTATTCAACTTGGAAATAAGAGTGTCTTGATTAGAAGATTTCTCTGATAGAAACTTCCAGGTACGATAATCCCTGCCTCCGAAAAACATATAACAATATGACGGAAGTCCGTCACGGCCGGAGCGGCCTGTTTCCTGGTGATAGTATTCCAGGCTCTTGGGCATGGCAGCGTGTATTATAAAACGAATATTTGAACGGTCAATGCCCATACCAAAAGCAACTGTTGCCACTATTATATTGACTTGTTCACGCACAAACTTATCCTGGTTCGCATGACGCACCTCATCTGTAAGTCCTGCGTGATAAGGCAGATTCTCGAAACCAAGCTTGTTCAGTTTATCAGATATCATGTCAACATCGTCCCTGCGCAAGCAATATATAATGCCAGGCTCGTCAGCATGCTTCTCCAACACATCAGTTATCTGTTTTATGATAATTGTACGAGGCACCATCCTGTAGGTCAGATTAGGCCTGTCAACAGGAGCAATGTGTACTTTTGCGTCATCAAATTTGAGCTGGGCTACGATATCATCCTGTACTGCTTTTGTGGCGGTAGCTGTAAACGCGTGGACACTCGTGGACGGAAACATCTCTTTTATAATCCTGAGATTGCGATAGTCAGCCCTAAAATCATGCCCCCAGTGACTTATGCAATGCGCCTCATCTATTACAAAAAAGGAAATCTGTATCGAGCGCAAGAGATCAACGGTCTCTTCGTTCTGTAAACGCTCAGGTGAGATATAGAGAAGTTTTATTTTTTGTTCCTGGATAAGCGCTATTATTTCTCTTTGTTCCCTGACAGATAAGCTGGAATTTAAATACACCGCGGATATCCCCATATCCTTTAACGCGTCCACCTGGTCTTTCATAAGAGATATAAGCGGAGAAATGACAACTGACATGCCGTCTCTAAGAAGCGCCGGTAATTGGAAGCAGAGCGATTTCCCCCCGCCGGTAGGCAAAACTGTAAGGCTCTCTTTGTCTTCGAGAATAGAAAAAATTATCTCTTCTTGTAAGGGCCGAAAAGAAGTATAGCCCCAGTATTGTTTCAAAACAGCTAATATCTGATCTCTGGTATAGCGCATGTCGTTATATTATAGAAGAAAAATCAGGCTGGTCAAGGAAGAAACAGGATTGAGGGTGACCGGTGAGTTAACAAGAAGACTATGCCATAGTTCTGTCATTCCCGCGAAAGCCAGCGGCCTTGCCGCTAGGCAGGCGGGAATCTACAACTTACAGTCGATAGTTTTATCCTTTTTGTACCTTTAGAATAACACTGATCGTGGTGCCTTTGCCTTTCTCACTCTGTATCTCAAGTAATCCTTTGTGCATATCAATGATGTTTTTTGTTATATATAGACCGAGGCCTGTTCCTTTTTCCTCAGCGCTTGTTCTTTTCGTTGTAAAGAATGGTTCGAATATCTTGCTCAGGTCTTTCGCGGCAATACCAACACCTGTGTCTTGTATCTCTACGACTACAACCTTTTCTCCGGGTTTTATAAAATCCTCTGTACTGTTATCTACCCCCGGTTTTGGCGTCGTGAATTGTTTTTGATAACTTCGGATATGAAGTTCTCCGCCCTTTGACATGGCTTGGCGGGCATTTAATAATAAATTAATAAATACCTGCTCTATCTTTCCTTTATCAATTAAAACTTTTGGCAAATCATCTTTTAATTCCTTAACTATTTTTATATTTTTGGACTTAAATCCATATTCTTTTAAAGTTAAAGCGGCTTCTAGTATGGAATTTATGTTTTCCAGTTGTAGGCCCACCTCTGACAGCTTGGAGAAGTCAACCAGCGCGCGTACAATACTATCAGCCCTGTGGACATTCTGCTTAATCAACTGCAGGGTGTCGAAATTAGTCGTTTGCGTTTCAGGGATTTGTTGCTCTAAATAACCGATGCCTTGTAATATTATCCCCAGGGGATTCTTTATCTCATGCGCTACGCCGCTGGCCATCCTGCCTATTGCCTGCATTTTTTCAGCTTGGATAAGCTGTGATTGGGCTTCTTTAAGCTTAGCATATGCTATTTTCAATTCCCCTTCAACCCGTTCCTTTTCTTTTTTCACATTATGTCTCTCGAGAGCCTTCCTGACAATCAAGGGCAAGGTCTCTTCATACATGTCATCTTTCACCACATAATCATACGCCCCTTCTTTCATAATATCTACGGCTATCCTCTCGCTCCCGGCAGAGGTAACCACAATAAAAGGTAAGTCTTTACCCTTCTCCTTCATTTTTTTCAATACATCCAAAGCGCTCAAACCAGGCAGCCTGTAGTCACAGAGCACTAGATCATAATCCTTATCGATTATCATCTTTAGCCCCTCCTGAGGATCCCCTGTAGAATCGATCTGCCAGTCTTTAGAGGCTAATGTTAACACATCTTTAGTAATCAGAACATGATCCAGATTATCTTCGATAAGAAATATCTTTATAGACATAAAATACCATTATACCCCACTGCTATTAGATGAATTAATATTCAATAATCCCCAATATAGACCTATCTGCTTTACTACAGTAACAAATTTTTCAAACTCAACGGGTTTTTGTATATAACTGTTACAACCATAATTATAACCTTTTACTACATCCTCTTCTCTTTTGGAAACAGTCAGCAGTATTGTAGGTATGCTTTTCAAATCAGGGTTTGTTTTTAATCTCTTCAGGACCTCCAGGCCATTTTTCTTCGGCAGGTTTATATCCAGCAATATCAAACCCGGCCTGAACGCCACGTTTGGGTCCTGATACTTGCCCTTACGCTCTAAAAAGTCAATTGCCTCACTGCCATCTCTAACCACAAACAAATCATTAACCACCCCTGCCACTTGCAAAGCCTCTTTGGTTATTTCAATGTGATCAAGGTTGTCTTCTACAAGTAAAATTTTTACAATATTACGCTCCACTGACATAATTACCCCTTTCTGTTCTCAGATTGATCTTTTACGGTAAAATAAAATGTCGTGCCTTCTCCCATCTTGGACTCAACCCATATCTTCCCGCCATTATTCTCTATTATCTTTTTTACTATGGTAAGGCCCGCGCCTGTTCCTTCGTGGTCTTCTCTTTTGCCTAACCTCTGGAAAATTTTGAACACTTTGTCAAAATACTGCTCCTCTATGCCTGAGCCATTATCCTTTACATAAAATTCATAAAAACCGTTTTTTTCTATACACCCTATTTCTACATGAGGCTGCTTCTTATCCGTGAACTTTATAGAGTTAGAGATCAGGTTAAGAAAAACCTCTGCCAATCTTACGCGGTCACAAGAAAGTCTTGGCAACTTATCCCGGACTATTATGTCGGCCTTCTTTTCATGTATCGCGTATTCCAGCCTCATTTTCACCTCATCTATAAGATCACCTATCTCAACTACCTCGACAGGGTTTTTTCTTCTGTCAACGCGGGATATCTCTAAAAGATCTTCGATGAGATTCTGCATTGTTGAAGCATTCACCCGTATCCGTTCAATATAATGCCTGCCCTTATCATCCAGCTTATCTCCGTAACGCATCTCCAAAAATTTAGAAAAAGCGTCTACGGTTCTTAATGGCTCCTTTAAATCGTGCGATATTGTATAAGTAAACTCATCTAATTCTTTATAGGCAGCCTCTAGTTTACGTCCCTTTAGTTCTGCCGTTTCAACAGCCTGTTTTTCTTTCTGTATGTAGCGGTTTAAATCATCTGACATCTTATTAAACGACTCGGCAAGCTTGCCTATCTCATCTCTCGCCCCCACTTTTATCCTATAGGAAAGATCTCCTTTGGATATCTCCTGCGTCCCTTTTAAGAGCCTGTTAATAGGCGCGGACAATGCCTTGCCCATAAAAAAGGCCGCTAAAAAACAAAAAATTATCCCTATAAATATGCTGAACCACATTATTTTTTGGCTATTTTTTGCAATAATAAGCATATTTATATCAGATGCCCTGATCTTAGCCCTGATATCTTTGAACATCCCATCTAATCTATCGCTAGCCGCCTTAGCTGCAGCAATAGCAATATGTTCCATGTCAAAAGAACTGGCGCCTGATGGATCATATTCAAATTCACTGCTATAAGTACTGATTGCTACTTTAAAAAGCTTGGCAGTCTTTATAAATTCATTCACGGACTCTTTCTTTTGTGCATCAATGCCGCCTTTCAAATCCATAGATTCTTTAAGTACCTTATTCATGGCCAATATAGCCAAAGAAATATCAATTTCATGGTTTCTAGTATAGCTAAAAAAGATATCTTTGGCGTATAAAAAATTATCCCTTATAGAATGCACCTTATCCGAGATAGGTCTTTTATGCACTATCATATCATATAGATTTGCGATAATCTTGTGCGTGCTTACTAAAGACACGGCGCACACAATGATCATAATTATGATCATTATTAATACAGTTAACCTGCGAATAGACCCGAATGATAAAAACATAATCCACCTGTTACTATTTAACGCAATAATTGTTCGGCCAAAATATCCATATTTATCCCCACTGTCATGGCGCCAATAACATGTTTGGTCTGCGGATCAATGACAGGTATGGAAGCATGGGCTAAATAGTCTTGTGTGCTGTCATCAAAATAAACTTCGCTTATAAAAATAGCTCCTTTGCCGCCAGCAAAACACTTAATAAATTTATCCTCATCCCCCTGCCAATAATCCGTAGTTTTCTTTGTCTCTCCTACGATACAACCCTGTTTATCCATAACAAATATCTCGGAATAAAGGCCCGCGCCCTTTTCTTCGAATTCCTTTAGGTAATCAGCGCAAGGATTATCAATAAATCCGTTTACCCATTCATCCATGTCTTTTGATCCCTGCCATCTATTATCTAACTGTATTATCTCTTCCAAAGATTTTTCAGTTTCTATATTAGCCTTTTGTACCGCGTTAACTATTATTGGATTGTTCGCCAAAACTACGAATTCTTGCTTTGCCATACGTTTGACAAGGGCCCTTAAAGCATCTTCATTTGCCCAAGCCAGGTTTATCAGTGTTAAAAAAACAACGCCTGCCACGAAAAAAGATACTATTTTTTTTACCATTTATCATTCCCCCCATTCCAGCGTCAACATCTCACCCACATCCCCTGCGCCATAAAAAGGCTGGGATAACTCAGGATCATGCTGTCGAGCCGCCATCTCTTGACTGGATACTCCGAACTGGTAACTTTTACCCGGAACAAATTGGATATCATCCGGATTCCCTGTATTTAGAAAACGGCTGAACTCCATAGTCCACCTGCCATCAGACCATATGCCTTTTGCCTTGATGTCTGCGCGGCTTCCTGAGGGGGTCCTGTTTTCATAATTCGGGATCTCATCTCCCTCATACTCTATAAATAGAACATCTTTATAAGCTGTCGTTCCACTATCTCCTAATCTCTCTAAATACATAATGTTGCCGGTCTTAGTGGTCACTTCTATTGATTTTGAGCGTTTAGTTTTGCCTAATTTCTGCATCTTATCATCTGCAAAACCTACGGGATCCGTCCTGTTCGCTTTCCAAAACCATATATCCGCCATATAAGATTCGTCAGAATACACGCTTAAATCTACTGGATACGCTTCCATATTCCATTTAAAAATAAACGTATCTTCTCTTAACATCCCAACCTTATACATCTCTTCATGTTTGTCCCACACCCAATACTTATGTTTCCTTGACTCATCCGGGTCAGGGAATGTAACCAAAAAGAAAATTTCCTTATCAGTATAAGCTGCCTTCATTGTTATATCAATGCCCGTAATATTATCATGGGTGACTATTGCCTGTGGCTTCTCCCACAGAGGCTCATCTGCATTCCCATCGATTACCGGAGGTAAGTCTATTTTTTCAGCGATTACGCTTTGGTCCGCATAGGAAATCCCATTTATAACCAAACATGCTAATAGCATCAACGTAAAAATTATTTTCTTTTTCATAACTTTCTCTCCTTATTGTCAGCATAAAAACCAAAGATCAAACTTAGTTCTCCCAACAGCTTTTTTAAATACTAATTGTTTTCCTGTTTCGGCTGCAAAGCCTTTTCTATTTTGACGATAAGCCCTTCTTGATCCATCGGCTTCGCGAGATAACCTACTACTCCTTTTTTATAGGCCCTGTTCTTATCTTCATCTCGATCTAACGCGGAAAATATAATAATAGGGATGGTTTTGCCAAAAGGATCTTGATTTAACATATCGCAAACCTCGATGCCTCCTATCCCGGGCATAACAAGGTCCAGAAGTATCACATCCGGCCTAAAACTGCCGACTTTGGATAAAATCTCTTTTGGATCCGACAGGGTCAAAACTTCATACTTGCCTGTCCTTTCTAAATTCAATTTTACTATTGTAAGAAAATCCAGTTCGTCGTCAACAACCAATATCTTTTTCTTAGACATTTAACCCCTCTTTAGATCTTTAAAGCAATAATAAAGCATACCATATCAAGCTATAAATACAAGGGGAGGCGAGTCATGGAGAAAAATTTTAAAAAATCTATCTCTTGGGCGAAAGAACTTTTTCTAACTTAGCGACAAGGGCATTTATTTCTATAGGCTTTATAAGATAATCTTTTACTCCTGCCCTATACGCCCTGTCCTTATCTATATCGTTATCTACTGCGGAAAGTATAATAATAGGGATGGATTTGCCGAGTGGGTCGTTGCTTAGCTTCTCGCAACAATCATGCCCGCCTACTATCGGCATAAGTATATCCAATAATATCACATCCGGCTTAAACCTATTCACCTCTGAGATAATATCCTTTGCGCTTGGCAAAATTAACACCTGATAGTCGTGTATGGTTTCCAAATTTAACTTTGCAATCTTGAGAAAATCTACCTCATCATCAACTATCATCACTTTTGTCTTTATGTCGCCTGCGGCTTGAGGTATTCTCAGAGCTATAATAAACCTCGTGCCCTTACCAACCTCGCTTTCTACATCAATAAATCCCTTATGCATAGCGATTATCTTCTTAGTAACCGACAATCCTAAACCACTTTGTTTGCCGGGTCCTTTCGTACTAAAGAACGGGTCAAAGATCTTCTTCAGGTTTTCTGCGGTAATACCTGAGCCTGTGTCTTCTATTTCTACGACTACGACCTTTCCCCTAGCCCCAAAATAATCCCTTGTTCTCTCATATGCCTCATCTTCTAAGCTGTCCAGTTGCTTTACATAACTGCGGATAGACAGTGTTCCCTGGCCTGGCATAGCATGAATTGCGTTCAGAAATATATTCACAAAGACTTGTTCCATTTTCCCTTTGTCCACTAAAACCTCTGGCAAATTTTTTTGGAGATCTGTAATGATTTCTATCTTCCCTTTATGGGGCCTATGGCAGATTAAAGCTGATGAAGCTTCTATTATTGAATTGATATCTTGTTTACGGATTTCCAACTTTGTTTCTCTAGAAAAATCTACGAGAGAGCGCGTAATCTTGTCGGCTCTGTGGACATTGCTCTTCATCATATTGAAAACTTCGCGGATATCTTTCTTTGAAGATAATTTGCTCTCTAAATAGTTGACATCCTGGATCAATATTCCTAACAGATTCTTGACTTCATGAGCTACATCACTGGCCAACTGTCCTACAACAGAAAGTTTTTCGGCCTGGACAAGCTGCTCGTAAGTCTCCAGCAGTGTAGTTTGAGCTTTTTCCAATTTTTCTTCCGCTATCCTGCGCCTGTTAATGTCTTTTATGACCCCTATGGTTCCTAAAAATCTTTTCTCTTCCCCGGTAGATTTTTCCCACTTTGCAGAAAAATGCAGCTCAGTATAGTGATAAGCCGCTGAAACGCTTCCCTGATTGTTTATTACCAGCTTCATCTCAAGACACTTAGGCGCTCCTTCAAAAACCGATTTCTCCTTTTTATCTTTTAGAAGACCATAATACCCAATGCTTTCACGGTCGTCTGGATGCACTATCTCCCCAAAATGCTTCCCGATAAGTTCCTGTGGATTATAGCCCAATTCTCTTATGGCATCACTGACGAAAGTGAATCTTCCGTTAGGATCAAATTCATATATTATATCCGGAATTATTTTGGTAAGAATTTTATACTTTTCTTCATTTTGCTTCACGAATGCCCCCCCTTTTTTTTATACACTTATATTGGTTCTTTTACTGAAACGATATTGTGAAGGAGTAAGATTTGTGACCCTCTTAAATATCTTCATAAAAGACGCCGGGTTCCTATACCCTGCTCTATAGGCAATCTGTGTAATGTTAAAATTAGTCTTTTCTAACATGTCTTTGGCAATTTCTATTTTTAATTCTATCTTATACCTGGCAAAGCCTTTGCCTGTTTTCTTCTTAAATACCCTGCTTAAATATTTAGGGCTTAAAAACAGCTCTTTGGAAACATCTCTTAAGGTCAATGGTTTATTACAATTCCTTCTAATGAATCTTTGAGCCCATATAACCTTGCCTTCTCTATTATCAATGCCTGATTTATCAAAATCCCTTTGCTCGCCTAGAAATCTCTCGAATATCTCCCTGATCTTTCTGACATCAAACGGTTTTTCGACATATTCGTCCGCGTCCGAACGCAGCGCTTCGACTACTATATCCTTAGAACTATACCCCGTGAGAAGAATGACTTTATGTTTTGGATTTATCTTCTTTATCTCTTTTATCAGCTCGATCCCTGTTAAACCAGGCATCATCATGTCTACTACTATAAGATCTATATCATGAGGATGACTTAAAATATTCAACGCCTCTTGGCCATCCGCAGCAAGCACTATTCTGTATTCATCATCAAAACTATGGATAAAACTATCCCTGACTCTCTTATCATCATCCACTACTAAAATTTTTTCCTTAAAAACTTTTTCGTTTGTCATATGTGTTAAGTATAAGAATAAAGCAAAAAAGGTCAATCGGCAAAATACACTTTCTGCTATCCTTTTTCCACCTCTAAGGGCAATTTCATGACAACAGTAGTTCCTTTGCCTACTTGGCTTTCCAGTATGATGGTTCCGCCATGCTGCTCAATAATACTGCGGCTTATAGCAAGTCCCAATCCCATGCCGCCTTTTTCAATAGCATAAAACGACTCAAATATTTTCTCTAACGCGTCAGATGGTATGCCCTTCCCGGTATCTATAATCCTCACCTCTGCGCTGGTAGAGTTTGAGGACAACAAAATTACAATCGAACCTCCGGCCGGCATTGCATTAATAGCATTGATAATTACATTCATAAAAACCTGTTTTAATTTTTGAGGATCATGTCTGATATAAAGATTATCTGTCTGCGGACTATATCTAACATTAATTCTTTTTTCAATCAATCGCTCGCTCATTGTCTCCAATATGCCGCTTATTAATTCTTTCAGATCTATCTTTTCCATCAGCAGCGCGGAATTAGAAGAAAAATTGGATATCCCCTTGAGCATATGTTCCCAACGCTCGATCTCTTCCGGCATCAACTTACTAAATCTATCTATGAATTCTCTGTCTTTATGTTTTTGCGGAAATAGCTGAACAAATGTTTTTATCGAAACTAGCGAATTCTTTAGCTCATGAGTTATCCAGCTGGCTGCTTCTCCGATTGCTGAAAGCTGCTCACGCGATTTTGCCTTTTTTAATCTTTCGCTCATATTATTAAAGGATCTGACCAGCCCTCCGATCTCATCGCGTCTCTTTATCTCAATCTTATGGCCAAAATCACCCTCAGCCACTCTCTTTATTCTGGACGCCAGGGTCTTTATAGGCATAATCAATAACTTGGCCATGAATATGCTTACCGCGATAGCTATTAATTCACTTAAAATTATGATCATCCACGATTGCATTTTCATTACCTTGGAAAATAAATAGGCTTCGTCCTGTTCTTGTCTCAGGACAAAACCCCATCCTAAATGTGAAACAGGCGCATAAGAAACGATCCACCTTTTTCCTGTTTTCTCCAGTGACTCAATCGACCCTGCCTGATTCTTTAAAACTGACTGGATATACGGCAGGTGGTTAAGATCCTCGTTCTTCAAGACCCGCTTCTTATCCTGATGGGCTATCAATATGCCGTTATTTGAGACTAAAAATGCCCTGCCGGTCGCTTCTATCTGTATATTATCTATAATGCCCCATATTCCTCTTAAATTAATGTCACCTATTAATGCGCCCACTACCTTGCCCATCTTTCTGATTGGTACGGCCATGGTTAGATAAGGCGTATGGTTATTTAAAATCATGACATTAGAAGCATAATCCTGGCCTTTGTTTATCTTTTCCAATGCCTCTTTGAGATGAGGCCAGCTTGATTTCCTGCCCAATTCAGAACTGGCCAGTTCTCCGCCCAATAGATCTATCGAAGACACCCGCATAAAAACCGGGCGATTCAAGACCAGCTCTACCAGTACTGTTTCCTGCTTCCATGGCGCGGGATACACCACTTCAAGCATAGCCGCGGTAGTCTTCAATATGCCCTCGGGCCCTTTGATAAAGAGTTTTATCTCTTCTGCCGCCCTTACAGCTATCTCTTTATGATTATTCAATACTGAATTCCTTACAGCCTCCTGAGAGGTGCTTATTAATAAAAATCCAAGAAGGACTACGGGAACAGTGACAAGCAGAAGAAGCATAGCCGCGATCTTTACCCATAGTCTGCGGTAAAATAAACGCAGCAAAAAAATTTTTATTTTAGACAATTTACGCATTACTCTATTCATATCCTCTGATAATTTTCTTTTTTATCCAAAAGCTCAGCAGGCTTTATGGTCTTTCTTATTTTGTTATCTTCGACAAACATTATCTTATCCGCATAATCTATAGCGGCTAACCTGTGAGAAATAATGAAAGTAGTGCGGCCGGACATTAAATTCCTGAAGGCGCGTTCAATAATCAAACGCTCTGTCTCTGAATCTACGCTGGAGGTTGCCTCATCCAGTATCAAGATATCCGGGTCCCTTAATATCGCCCTGGCAATAGAGATCCTTTGTCTTTGGCCATAAGATAACTTGATCCCGCGTTCCCCTATCTCAGAATCATAGCCGCCCGCAAGGCATATGATAAACTCATGCGCCGCGGCTAATTTAGCCACATCTATAATATCCTGCATAGAGGCATCTGGTTTACCATAAAGAATATTCTCTTTTATGGTCCCGCTAAATAAATAATCGTCCTGCAGGACTATGCCTATTTTAGAACGATACGATTCCAATTCCAGATCTTTAAGATTATGCCCGTCTATAAATATTGCTCCTTTTGTAGGTTCATAAAACCGTAAAAGTAAATTTATCAAGGTAGTTTTACCGGCTCCGCTTTTACCTGCTATAGCGACTATTTCTGATCCTTTTACATCAAAATCAACATCAGAAAGAATTTCTTTGCCGCCATCGTAACTAAAACTGACATTTCTAAAACTTATATTACCCTTTACTGTATCAAGGAAAACAGGCCGCGAGGATTGTTTTATCTGTGGTTCTTCGACCAATATGCCTCTGATGCGCTCCATAGAAGCGGCTGCCTCCTGATAATAACTATTGATGATAACCATTTTGATAATAGGAAAAAATAACATGCCCAGATAGGAATAAAAAGCCATCAATGTACCTGTAGTGATGCGCCCTGAAAAAACCGCGTTTACCCCGAACCAGACAAGCGTAATCAGGCCTAATGAACTTATAAATTCAGAGAACATCCACAGCATTATCTCCAGGCTATGACTCCCCATAGAAAGCTTGAATATCTCTTTCTGCTTAAAGTTGAATTTATCGCTTTCATGCGCTTCCCTGCTAAACCCGGCAACAACGCGTATCCCTCTGAATACCTCATTTAATCTTGTAGTAAGTTCTGCGTATCTTTCCCGGACTGCCATATGTCTTTCTTTAAGTTTTGGCGTAAGCTTAAAAAATGTTACGCCGAAAATAGGCAGATATACAATAGATAACAGCGTGAGCCTCCAATCCAAAGCAAATAAAATACAAAGGACAAAAATGATATTTAAAAAAGAGTAGATAAAATCAATGGCGCCTCCGAATAAAAACTGTCTTATACTGTCCGTATCTCCGATAATCCCGGATATCATCTTTCCCGTAGAGGTATCTTCTATATACTTAACGGATAATCTCTGTAAATGCGCATAGATCTTTCTACGCAAATCATATACTACCTTTTCACCGACAAAAGACGCCATATACTCACGCATGTATCCAAAATACGACTTCAGGATAAACACAAGGACAAGACCTATTGTAATTATATTAAGTAAGTATATGTCTTTTTTTACTACTATATCATCTATTACTATCTTTATCACCCATGGAAAGGCCAACCCAAGCAGATTGGCCATTAAGATAGCTATAAAGGCAAAGGATATTTTTCTCTTATAAGGCTTTAAAAGATACAAAAACTCTTTTAGGTTTGTCAAGCTACAGGCTCCTTTGCTTGTCGAGTCTTGTCGTATTCCAGTTTGATCAGCTCAGGCATAACATTTTCAAAATAATCTTTTTTACATGATAGATCTTCAAAATTTTTGTTTTCCAGGTATGAAAAAAACCTGCATCCTCCCTGGCACATCGGGACATACGGGCAATCCTTGGGGCATTTATCCCAGGCATTGATATTCAAGAATTTTTCGAAATTTTCATTCAATTCGTCTCTCCGCACATTGCCTATGGAAAACTCGGGATACCCCAATAAAGAATTACATTTATAGATTACGCCTTCAGGATCAATGGTTATGCCTCCGTCCTCCATAATCAAAGGGCACGCATTGATGGCCAGGCCCGTATTGATATTGATCCCGCGCTTGATCAAATCCTTTTTAATAGCGACTGTTTCGTTGAATAATCCGTCTTTTTCAACAAAACTCAGGCATTCGCCAAGTTCAATCGCGCCGGGATTATCCTTTGAGCCTAATCTAGGTACTATAGGCGAAAAATCAATTCTCGATAGCCTGTAAAGAAGATCTTCTTTTTCTAAATAATCCAGAAGTCTTGGAATGCTGTCTAAATTGTCCCGGTCAAAATTTCCTGCAAGGCCTACCTCTGTCTTATTAATTATACTCTTGATATTATTGATAATAACATCAAAGCTCGGCTTTCCATCCGCAAATGGCCTTTTTTTATCATGTTCATCTTTGCACCCATCAATGGTGACACGGACACCTTTTAAGCCAACTGTTAAAAACTTGTCTATCAGGTCCGCGTTTAAAAGACTCCCGTTAGTAATAATCGAGAAGTGAAATTCTGACCCGCTTTTCTCTGCCCATTTCTTCATGTGCCACGAGATATCATAAATGGGGACAATGTTCAATAACGGCTCGCCGCCGTAATAGACTAAATGAATCCGTTTTATGCCTCTTTTCTCAGCCCTGTTGATCAACCATTTAACTATTAAACTACTTGTATCTTTATCCAAAAATATACTATCCCTGACTGATTCCTCAAAACAATACACGCACCTAAAATTACAACTATAGGTGGTCAGGATCGTTGTCTCAAGGCTTAAGCCCTGAGTCTCATTCTTGAGTTGTCTAAAAAAATCCTTTAATTTAGCCTCTTCCTCATTATCATCTTCTACAATAATTCCGTTTTCTTTCAAGGCATTGAGATTTTCTCTAACCTGAGGGCCTGAAATATTATCTAATTCCTGCTTGAACTCTCTGCTTACCTTTATAAGCGCCTGCGTACGCGCATTAAAAAGCAAATAGTCTCCCTTATCTGGATAGTCCTCTACCCATACATTAAATCTGGATAATTTCATAATTATTCCTTTTTATTTGCAGCAGCTCTGGTCGGCCGCCCAGAGCATTTACTGCAAAATCTAGTCCATCAAACTTGTTAATTGGTTTCTACTGTACTCTAAGACCATTGCTCCCTGGAGGCCAACAGCAGTTACGCGGACTTATCTTAGATAGGTTATCTGAGCCCTTTTTTATAATCTCCATTTTATCACCTCCTTTCTATGTGCCAATCTTTCATTGTATAATAAGGCATATTAACATTAAAAAATTCATCCACATTCTCAAACCTATTAGAAGCTGCTTGAAAATAAAAAGGAAAATATAAAAAACATGCTGGTTGATCTCCATAAATCAATTCATGAATCTCTTCGTAAAACTCTTGCCTCTTCTCTTTATCTTGGCTAACTTCTCCTAAATCAACCAACCTGTCTATTTCTTCGTTCTTATACGTCCATAATTTATTAGCAATTCCTTTAGACCTCTTAGAGCACCAAGGTTCGACTGTTTGATCAGGGTCCATTCCAGCTAGAAATAACATTAACTGTGCCTGGAGTTTGTTCTGTTCTAAAAATTCACTAGTTAGTACGTCCTCGTGATCGTAAGAAACTACTCTAATTTTTATGCCAATGTTCTGAAGCTCCTGTCTAATAGCTAAGATTATCCTGTTATAAATATCGCTTCTTGAATCGACTAATACTCTTATCTCTAATTCCTTTCCTTGTTTTTCTAAGATCCCGTCATTGTCTATATCATACCAGCCTGCCTGATCCAATAATTCTAAAGACTTTTCAGGATTATATTCAAATGTTTTAACGTCAGGATTAAACCCTATTGAATTTGAAGAAAAAGGACCGTTGCATTCTAACCCATAACCAAAAGCCGCTTTTTTAATAAGCTCTTTTCTATCTATGCCATATGCGATTGCCTGTCTTATGTTTTTATCAGCTAAAATAGGGTCACTCATGTTATATGAGATAGCATAATAACAATCAATGGGAAAGGCATGCGACTTAAACGAAGGGTCATCCTTTATTATCTCATAATCCTCTCTTTCAATAAGCTCAACATAATCTACCTCACCGCGCATAAAAGCAATCCATGCGTCACGAGAATTAGAATATGCCCTGATAATAACCTTATCCAGATACGGCCTTCCCTCATAATAATCAGGATTATACTCCAGGGTGATCATGTTATCTTCATCCCATTGCTTAAACCTGAAAGGGCCTGTGCCAATAGGATAATGATTAAAATCAGCTTTATCTAAATCTGTTTGTTCTAATATATGCCTGGGCATTACATATCTAAGCATTCTATAGAGAAAGGGTACTGATGATTTGTTAAGCACGACTTTAAAAGTATATCTATCCACTACTTCAAATCTCTCTACTATCTGATACTGTAACTTAAAAGGAGAATTAACTTTGGGATCGATGATCTTATCGTACGTAAATTTCACATCCTCTGCCGTACACTCTACTCCATCGTGAAACTTTATACCTTGTCTAAGATAAAATGTATAGACTAAGCCGCTCTTGGATATGTCCCAACGCTCCGCAAGATCCGGCTCTATCTCACCTGTTGAGTTTAGTCTCACAAGTCCGTTAAAAATTATCTGCACAAGTGACGCTGAAACACTGTAAGAAGTAAGAATAGGATTTATTATGGTAGGCTTATTACGCGTACCCCAGTTCAGAGTTCCGCCATAAGACTTTGTGGCAGGAGAAACAGCTTCAGCCTCCGGAACAACAAAAGGTAACATAATTGAGAATACAAATAGTAATATTCGCACCTGTCACCTATTAAAATAAGCAACTTTTATGCCAAAGCCAGAAATTCGTGTAAGATTCGCGCCAATTACCGTCGAGAGAAATATTTTATAAATCGCAAGTAAGGTTTAGAGCTTGCCTAAGATTTATGCACAAAAATATGGGCATATTGGTTTTATTGTGCAATATTATATTACCAGTCACAGGTAAGCCCGGCCT